>JBFFDV010000053.1:0-11846 GCA_041559215.1 Anaerolineae bacterium
CGGGCCTCTGCTACGGGGAGGGCCTGCCCTCCTGGCCCGGGAATACGACGTCGGACACGAGGATGAATACGTTGATGAATGCCACTTCTGCTACACGCTTAGGCTGGCGCTGATAGACAGGTTCCCCCAATTCCTTGCACCCAGGCAGGTTTATGGACTGTAATTGGGAGGGGCAGCACGTCAAAGTCGCGTATCTGCGGCTTCAATACAAGAGTCAAATGGCAGAGTTCTGACGTGATCTATTCCAATCCTGATGCTTGGTTCTTTATTGACGTCGTATCCTCTCAACAATCAATCCCTTTTGAACGATGAACTTTCGGCAGTCATGCCATGGCGAAAGACAAGCTCACCAATGGACTTAAGAGCGATCCCGCATATTTCGTTGGACTAGCTGTGTCCACGGTTGCGCCAGCAGGCGCAGTTGTGCTCATTCTTGCACGTTCAGTTGCTCTTCATGGGTTCCTCTTGTCCCTAGTCAAAGGCGTTGTCTCTCCCTACGGCGTAATCGAACAGAATACTGTGACCCTTCTAGATGGTTTTCTGGTGAAGATGGGCTCCATAACTCTCCTGTTGGGCATTATTGCCATGTGCTACTCCTTCATCTGGCGCTATTTTGGATCGCACCTGCCAGACGCCCGATACGCCACTCCGATTCCATCGATTTTGCCTGTCACAAAGCTTGAAATCTGCTTACTGTTGACAGTATTAGCTCTGGCATTGATGCTGCGCTTACATCACATAACCAGGGGCCTGATCTATGACGAAATCTACTCGGCAATACATTTCATTGAAGTTGATTCGATCTGGCAGACTATTTCGTCGTACAGCGTCTTCAACAATCACATCGCCTACTCAATCTTTGCGAGGTTCTCGCAAGCGATATTTGGCCGTCATGAGTGGGCTTTGAGACTGCCGGCCTTGTTGCTCGGTCTGGCGAGCGTCTATTGTATGTGGGCTGTTGGGCGAAAGCTTCTAGGGCCAAGAGTTGCAATCGCTGCGACGTTTGGCTTGGCGTTGTCGCCTGTTCATGTCATGTGGAGCGTATCAGCTCGAGGGTATACGGGCATGATTCTTTTCACACTTGTCTCGAGCTATCTGTACTTTGAGTTGCTGGATCGCCCTACACGCCTTAATGCATTCACGTTTATCTTCGCCAGTGTAGCTGGGATCTACTTCCATCTGTACGCTGCCCTGGTGACTGTAGTTCAGATGCTGTTTCTTCTTTCCCTTGCCAGTAGAGAGATCCTTGCAAATCGCTGTGGTCGCCTATTACATGTTCAATCTTTCCGTGCTCTGTGGCTTTCCTTCACAGCTATCATTCCCATAGCCCTCGCTTGCTACGCACCGGTATTTCAGAAACTGGTGTCCAACATCGACAGGTATGGGCACAGCGGGTTTCAGCCTCTTTTCCCGTTAGAGGTAATCGAGTATCTGGCGGGCAGCACATGGGAACGGCTTGCGATACCTGTTGTCCTCGTCATCGTTGTGGCGTTGATTTCCCTGCGGAGGCCACGTTCGAAGGAGGTTAGTTACTGGCTTCTACTGTATTTTGTGCCCGTGCTGACTGTGTGGCTAGTTCGCCCTCGCTTTCTTTACCCAAGATTCTTTGTGTACCTTCTCCCATACTATGTTCTACTTGCAACACTAGGATGTTTCACAGTTTGGGGTGCTGCATACGGTCTATCCCGTGGCATGGCCCTTTACTTCTTTCGAGGGCTGTGTATAGCTTTTGCGGTGAGCGTCCTATCCGCATGGGCGGTTAGCTCATGGAACCACGTAGCGACTGAAGGGTTCCGGGATGCAGTTTGGAATATGGAAACAGACGAAACGCAATTGACCGGCTTTTGTGCAATTGGCGGAGGGGCTCAGTTGTTCCAATATTACTCTGAAAGGCACATACTGGTTCTTGGGTCAATGGAGGAATTTCAACAATTTGTGGAGAGGTATCCGGAAGTCAGATGCGCGTATCGCCACAGGCTGCAGGATAAACCGGAGCACAGAAGAATAGTCGACTTTCTCTCGGAGAACGCGACCACCCAGCAGTTCCAAAACGTTACCGTATTCACTTATCAAAGATGAGACGCTCGTTTGGCTCTCTCAAGGATTAAACGAGGTCGCTCTGTCACCTGAGCTTAGTAGTAGGCAGACAATGAGCCATGCACTGGATCTCACACAGCACACTACCTCCGGTCCGTACACCTTTCTGCTGTGGGGAGGGCAGGCCCTCCTGGCCAAAGAATACGACGTCGAACACGAGGATGAATACGTTGATGAATGCCACTTCTGCTACATGCTTAGGCTGGCGCTGATAGACAGGTTCCCCCAATTCCTTGCACCGAGGCAGGTTTATGGGTTATAATTAGAGTGAACAGCATATCAGTTCGGCACACTCTGGCTTCGGCAAAAGGCTCAGTATGCCGAAGCCTTTCTGTGAGAGGCGACCGACTTCTGAGGGGTGGGAGGACAGGAGGGGATGATCGTGTCCGAAACGGAGGGAACACTCTATTTCATCGATCCAAAACAGGCGCCCAAGATCGCGCAGATGGCAGGCTTGGAGACGACGATTCTGACCGGCCTGCGCGGCGAGCAGATGATGATGGCCCTCAACGCGACGCTACCCGGCCACACTGTGCCCCTGCACTCCCATCCCCATGAGCAGATTGGCATGGTCTACCGGGGCAAGGCGAGGCTCACGATTGGCGATGAGGAGCGCATTGCGCAACAGGGCGATTTCTACCGCATACCGGCCAATGTGCCTCATGGCGACACCTGCATCGGTGACGAGCCCTTCGTCATGCTCGATATTTTCCATCCGGTGCGCGAGGATTTCATCGCCAAGGTGAAAAGAGTACCCGAGGAACCAGTACAAGGCACGATCGACATCACCGTCCGTCGAGCGGAACCGAGGGATGCCCCAGCCATCCATGAAGTGATGAAGCGGGCCTTCGAGGGTCTGGAAGGCCGGGGCTACCCCCAAAGGGCTATCGAGACGGCGATCCTCAGTGCCGAAGCGATCCGGCCGCGCATCGCTCAACAAGGCGCTCATGTCCTTGTCGCCGAGATCGAAGATCAGTTCGTGGGAACCGCAAGCGGGATGGAGGAGTATGAAAGCCTCCATGTCTGTTCCATCGCTGTCGCTCCTGAATATCAGAGGCACGGCATCGCGCGCCGCTTGATGGAAGAATTGGAGAAGTTGGCCCGCCGGTCTGGTTGCCACAAACTCTTTCTGCAAACGGCATGGTCCATGACCGAGGCCATCATGCTCTACCGGAACCTGGGCTACCAACAAGAGGGGCATCAGCCCCGGCATTTTTACGGCGAGGATTTCCTGCTCTTCGGCAAGATTTTAGACTGAGACGGATGATGCAACAGGACCACCCGAGGGAGAATCTGCGGCCACCCTATCGCGACACCAATCTGCACGTCGTGTTTGGTGTAACGTTGATGGCCGTCCTGGGAGTTTCCAGCATAACCCCGGCTTTTCCCAAGATAGTACGGGAATTGAACATACCGCCTCAGGCGATCGGATCGCTTATCACGGCTTTCACCTTTCCCGGGGTCCTGTTGACACCCGTCCTGGGAGTGCTCGCCGATCAATTCGGCAGGAAGAAGGTTCTGGTTCCCTCACTGATGCTCTTTGGCATCGCCGGAACTGCATGCGCTTTCGCTCGTGACTTCAACCTCCTACTGCTACTGCGCTTCTTCCAGGGGGTAGGGGCAGCTTCGTTGGGCTCCATAAATGTGACGATCATCGGCGATTTGTATGCAGGCAAAGAGCGCACCACAGCTATGGGCTACAACGCCAGTGTGCTAAGCGTCGGCACGGCAAGTTATCCGGCCATTGGTGGAGCCTTGGCAACAGTCGCCTGGTATTATCCGTTCCTTCTTCCCCTGGCGGCCGTTCCCGTGGGACTCGCCGTTCTCTTTTCTCTACGAAACCCTGAACCAAGAAACGACCAAGGCTTCAGGGAATACTTAAACGACGCCTGGAAGAGCATCGCTAATCGCCAGGTTATTGGCCTATTCGCTGTCAGTACTATCACCTTCATTATCCTTTATGGATCCTATTTGACCTACTTCCCGCTTTTGATCGGGGGGGCCTTCGCTATATCACCCTTCATCATCGGTTTGATTCTGTCAAGCTCTTCATTGGCCACCGCCCTAACAGCTTCACAGGTGGGACGCCTAGCAAAGAGGTATTCCGAGGGAAGCCTTATCAGAGCGGCCTGTGTTCTGTATGGTTTGGCTATGGTTGGTATTCTCGTTGTTCCCAAACTCTGGCTATTCGTGATTCCTGCGGTCGTCTTCGGAGTGACCCAAGGCCTGAATCTTCCCAGCATCCAAGCGCTCCTGGCAGGGTTGGCGCCTCTGAAGCAGCGTGCAGCGCTGATGTCGATCAACGGAATGGTCTTGCGTTTGGGACAGACCTTAGGCCCTCTCGTGATGGGGGCAGTTTTTGGTGTGTGGGGATTGAGCGGTGCTTTCTATGCTGGTGCGGGCTTTGCCGTCGCTATGCTTATTGTGGTAATTATCATGATAAGGCAGTAGGGCTGTGCTATACCGCGTCCTGTGACGCATAACAAGGATGAGAGCGTAGAAGAAATATGGAAGAAATTACTGTCAAGAACGCTGAGCAGGAGAAGAAATCAGTAGCTCTCTCGTCGGTAGTTGCTGCCGTCTTTCTCACGGGGATGAAACTGGTCGTGGGAATCTGGACGGGGAGCCTGGGCATTCTGGCCGAGGCTGCCCACTCCGGCCTTGACCTAGTTGCCGCACTGGTCACCTACCTGGCTGTTCGGGTCTCAGGCAAGCCAGCGGACGAAACCCATCCCTATGGCCATGGCAAGATAGAGAACCTCTCTGCCTTGGTGGAGACATTGCTACTGCTCGTCACCTGCGCTTGGATCATATACGAAGGCGTAAACCGTATCTTCTTTAAGTCGGTGGAGATAGAGGCCAATTTATGGGCTTTTGGTGTGATGGCAATCTCCATCATCATTGACTTCAGTCGTTCCCGAGCGTTATACCGTGTTGCCAAGAAGACCGATAGCCAAGCTCTGGAGGCCGATGCCCTGCACTTCAGCACCGACATCTGGAGCTCAGCCGTGGTCATTGGCGGGCTGGCTCTGGTGAGGCTGAACGAATTGGTTGGTGGGCCACCAGTCTTGGCCAAGGCTGACGCCGTGGCCGCCCTGGGGGTGGCTCTCATTGTGATCTACGTGAGCATTCAACTGGGCAAACGTTCGGTGGAGGTGCTTCTGGACACGGCACCCCGAGGGCTGGCAGAGAAAATTGAAGCGCAGGTGGCTCAAATCCAGGGAGTCACCGCCTGCGGTCAGGTCCGCATCCGCAAGGCAGGTGCGAGAAACTTCGCCGATATCGTGTTGGAGATAGAGGGAGGTGCCTCGTTTGAGACAGCCCACGAGATAACGCACAGGGTGGAAGAGGTAGTATGCAAGGTGATCCCCGGTGCCGATGTTCTCGTTCACTATGAGCCGAGTGACCTACAGCCCGGTCTTGCTTCCCGCATCAGAGCCATTGCGCAGAGTATGGGGGCGAGCGTTCACAGCATCTGGGCCCGGCAGGTTAACGGACATTATCACGTCGAGCTGCATCTGGAGGTGAATCCGGAGGCATCTCTGGAGGAGGCCCACGACCTGGCAAGCAGCCTGGAGGCTCAGGTCAGGGAGGCCGCGTCCGAGGTCGCTGAACTGGTCGCCCATATAGAGCCAACAGGGCATGTGGTCAGTTTAGGCACGCGACTGAACCACATAGACCACGCGGAGATGGAAAAGGACATAGTGGCTCTGATAGATGCCGTGATTGGCGAAGGTGCATGCCACCATGTGGCGCTCTGGGAAGAAGAGGATGGATTGGCGGCCTCCATGCACTGTACTTTCAGACCGGAGGTTTCGATTGAAGAGGCCCACGATTTGAGCGAACAGTTGGAGGCGCGCTTGCGCGGGGAGCTCCCGCAACTGCAACGTGTCGTGATTCACCTGGAGCCTTCTGAGTGAGGGACACCGCCCTCGCAACTCCCCTTGGCCGTGTTCACCACTGGAATCGTGCTCGGATCGGATCAAGGTAGGCAAACCCTTCTATTCGCCAAATTGAGTAGAGAACAGGACGATGGATCTGCGGATTCGGGAAGTCCGACTGGATGATGCCGAAGCGATTGTCTCCGTTCTCAACCCGATCATTGAGGCCGGAGTCCACACCGTGCTTGACACGCGACTCACGGTAGATGTCGAGCGGGAATTCATAGCGAACTTTCCCCAGCGTGGGGTTTTCCATGTGGCAGAACGGCGTCAAGACAGGAAGATCGTTGGTTTTCAAACCCTCGAACCCTACGGTACCTATACGCGCGCCTTTGACCACGTGGCGATAATGGGAACCTTCGTGGATCTCTCACTGCGACGGCAGGGGATTGGCAGCCAACTGTCCAAAGTCACCTTTGAATGGGCGAAACGGAAGGGGTACGAAAAGATATTCACCTACGTTCGTGCCGATAATCTGGCAAGTCTGGCCTTTCACCTCCAGCTTGGCTTTCGCATCGTCGGAACCGCGCAAAAGCAAGCCAAGTTTAGGGAGAGATATGTGGACGAGATCATCATCGAGAAATTCCTGTGAGGATAGTGGGGAGTTGCGGTGGACCCAGGTGATGGGCACAGCGTGTGGCCATCAGCCTGAAGCCGACGCCTCTACGACTCTCCTCACCGCACCCTACGAAGGCGGTTTTCTTCCTTATATATCCCTCGGAGTGACAAATGAGCCAATATGATAGATGGGAGCAAGTCTACAGGAAGCGGCGGGGCAGAGCGCTTCCCTGGGAACTGGGAAAACCCCGCCCCGTTCTGGTTGACCTCATCAATAGCGGTGAGGTGATTCCGGAAGGCAAGGCTCTGGACATATGCTGTGGTTTGGGGACGAACACCATCTACCTGGCCCAGGCTGGATTGCAGACTACGGGTTTTGATATCTCGAAATCGGCGGTCGCCCAGGCGCGTAGGAAAGCCCGAGATGCCGGAGTCGACATCCGATTCTGTGTCGGCACCGCCCTAGATCTGCCGTTCGAGAGTGCTGAATTCGATTTCGTCTTCGATATGGGGTGCTTCCATCACATCCTCCCTCAGGACAGAGAGACGTTCATCCAGGGCATCCTCCGTGTACTGCGAAAGGGAGGGCACTATTTCATGGTTTGCTTCAGCGATCGGAACGGGCCTGCCTGGAACCATTTCTCAGAGGAAGATATCCTCAATATCTTCTCACCCCATTTTGGCATTGAGAGTATTGAGCACTTTTCTTCGGTCGAGGGCGACGGGGTCATCCGCTACTTCTACGCTACCCTCATGCAAACAGGATAGATGAGCATGAGGAATGAAGCGCCTCGCCGCCCAACGGAGGAAGTCATCACATCCGAAGATGCCGACAAGGAAGAGTTCGGTGAACTGCTCAAGTTCACGGCAGCAGGCTTTGTCGGCGGACTGCTCCTTGGGGCTCTGCTAGACTACCTCGGTTTCCAGCGCAGTCCGATAGGACAATGGATCGTTCGCACCCTGTCGGGCGAGGGAGAGAGCATATTTGAAGGAATCTACGTTCTCCTGCGCCGGTTTCGCGGCTCTGCAGGTTCCATGGCCGAGGCCTACGGCTGGGGGAAGTTCCTGGGCATGACCGTTCCCTGGATCATAGATTGGGGCAGTCGCCTGATTGGCGTGGATGTCTACGGAGTACAGGGCTTTTACATCCCATTTTTTTACGCCATGAGCGACCAGATTGGTGCCAATGTGTCAGGGCTTATATACCTCCGTAGACGCGAGGGGGCATGGCTGAAGGTTATCGAAGCATATGTTCGTCACCCAGTGATGTTGGCCAGCCTGGCCATTATTCTCATCGTTCCTGTGGGCCTATTTACGGCTCGTTTCCTAGGGTTCAGCCCCACTAATCAGGCCTTTACCGCCCTGGAGACGATTGCCGCGAATCTGTGCTGGGTTCCCCCCTTCGTCGGCTGGTTGAGGGAGAAGCTTGAATGATACAGTTTTGGAGAGAAGCAATTGGACATCCTCACCCACCTGCGCTATACTTCTCCTGTCCCGATCTACTTGGGTTCCCGCATCTTTCAGTTGGTGTGACATCGTACAGGCAAGAGCTGCTAGCCTGCCTGGGGCAGAGAGGAGAACGATTATGCCGCGCGAAATCTTTGACCAGCAACTGCAACGCCTTCAGGACGAGGTGCTGGTTCTGGGCACCATGGTAGAAGAAGCGATCATCGAGTCGGTGGAGATCCTCAAGAAGCGGGATCTGGAGGCCGCGCGCCGTTTGATCGCCGGGGATCGCGCCATCAACGACAAGCGCTTCGCCATAGAAGCTGATGCCTTGACCCTGATCGCTACCCAACAGCCGCTGGCCAGCGACCTGCGAACCATCGCCACCGTGCTGGAAATTGCCACAGAATTGGAACGCATGGGCGATTACGCCAAAGGCATCGCCAAGATCAACCTGATGCTGAGTGACCAGGCCTTGCTCAAGCCTGCTGTTCATTTTCCTGTCATGGCGGAGAAAGCGCGCCATATGCTCCACGAGGCACTGGAGGCCTTCGTCCAACGCGATGCCACCCGTGCTTGCTCCATCCCGGCCACCGACGAAGAGATGGATGCTCTCCATAACCAGGTCTACCGGGAACTGCTCACCGTGACCGCAGCCGATAAGGGCACCGTGGATCAAGCTACCCTGTTGTTGTGGGTGGCTCACAATCTCGAGCGGACCGCCGACAGAGTGATCAACATCTGCGAGCGGGTGGTGTTCACCGTCACGGGGGAGATGAGGGAGATGGACGTGGACGAGGGCCGGGATATAGGTCTTGAGGGTATCGCCTAATATAGAAACCGTGCTGACCGAAATCGCTCCCTCCATTTTTCTAGTAGAGGGGGAGAAGCGAGGACAGTTCCCCTTCTCCCACTCCATCCTCATCCATGACGAGGTGACCGCACTCATCGATACCGGTTGCGGCATCGAGCGTCTTCAGTGGCTGAGGGAGGAGTACCCGCTTGAGCTGGTGATCAACTCCCACGCCCATCCTGACCATATCTCCGGCAATTGGCTCTTCGCCGGCCGGCCTTTACTGGCTCCTAGGCAAAGCTTCCACTACTGCGGGCGCATACAGGAGATGTCGGAGAGGTTCACCGGAAGTGCGGATATGGCCGAGAAATGGCGGAAGTATATACGGGAGGCCACGGGCTTTCGGGACGCCCTGCCCACTGACCATTATGACGACGAGCATCGCTTCCGCTTCGGCTCGGTCGAACTCGTAGCCATCCTTTGTCCCGGCCACACCAGGGACTCCTATTGCTTTCTGGAACCGCAGCAGGAGATCCTCTTCTCCTTCGACATAGACCTTTCCCTCTTCGGCCCCTGGTATGGCCATCCTGATTCGGACATTGATCAGTTCGAGGCCTCCATCCGCCGTGTGCGCGATCTGAAGCCCCGCACGGTCGTATCCTCTCACATGGGCATCATCAACGATGGCCTCGAAGAGCGGCTCCAGACCTACCTTGACGCCTTCGCTCAACGGGACACGCGCATCTTGGCGTTCCTCTCCCAGGAGCGAAGGCTGGACGAGATGGCGGACCGCCCTCTGATCTATCGTGACTTCCCCTATGCGCCGGAGCTGCTCCGTCTATGGGAGGAGCATATGCTTCAGAAGCACCTCCATCGCCTGATCGAACGAGGCTTGGTCCGAGAAACGGCCAGGGGGTACATCCGCATTTGATAAGCCTTGGCGACAGCTGATGAACTTGGAGAATGCATTTACCTATCCCGCTGTAGCTTGAGGGGATGACAGAGACTTCGCAGGCGCACGACAAGCCGTGCGCTTACCTTTTTAACCTCACCGATCTCCCAGGCGCCGAGCTAGCAACCATCGTGGCCTCACAGTGTGGTGCTGCAAGACGAGCACCTTTCCGAGGCAAGCGCCGTGATAGCTGAATGGAACGCTACGAGATAGTACCGTCAACCATCAAGGGTTGACGGTGTCTTCCCTTTAGAGTATAGTTCGTATTGTGCCAGGGAAAAAGGTCCCCCAAAGGGGTCCTCTTTGTTCTTGGCAATCCTGCAAGAGGAAGATGCGATGGAGTACGGTCGCTGCACAGATAGAGAGCTGAAAGAGCTAGAGATGATCGTGGGCACTGAGAACCTCTCTACTGGAGAGTCAGTGATAGGGCTGTGCAGCCGCGATGAGTCTTACTACACCCCGCTGAACCCTCCTCAGGTCGTGGTGATGCCCGGCTCAGCGGAGGAGATCTCCGCGATCATGAAGCTCGCCAACGAGCACAGGATACCCGTCACCCCTCGAGGGGCGGGCACGAGCATTGAGGGCAACCCTGTTCCCCTCTTTGGCGGTATCGTGGTGGATATGCAGCGCTTCGACAAGATCATCGAGATACGCCCTGCGGACTTCGTGGCCGTGGTAGAGGTAGGAGTGGGCTACAAGGACTTGAACAAAGCTGCGGGCCGACATGGTCTCTTCTTCCCTCCAGACCCCGGCGCCTCGGCTGTGATCGGGGGGATGATCGCCAACAACGCCAGTGGCGTGCGGACGATCAAATACGGCGCGACGAAGGATTACGTCTTGAAACTCACCGTCGTTCTGGCCGATGGTGAGATTATCGAGACCGGCAGCCTATCAACCAAGAGCTCCTCAGGTTACGACCTAACTCGTCTGTTTGTGGGATCAGAGGGGACGCTGGGGATTTTTACTCAGGCGACTCTGCGTCTGGCAGGGCTGCCTGCGCACTTTTCCGCAGCCCTGGCGACTTTCCCCACCGTTCAGGCCGCGGCAGAGGCCGTCTTCGAGATCATGCGTTGGGGATTTTCCCCAGCGGCTTTGGAGTTGATCACCGCCGAACTCGTGACCATGCTCAACAGGGACACGAGCTTGGGGCTTCGTGAGGAGCCTACTCTCTTTATGGAGTTTCACGGTGCCAGCGAGGTTGCACTGCAAGAGGAACTGGGGCCGGTAGAGGAGTTGTGCCAGGACGCTGGAGCGCTCTCCTTTCAAGCGGGGTTGGGAATCGGGGAGCGAAACAAGCTATGGGAGGCTCGCTACGAACTCTACGAAAGCATCAAGCGGACCCATCCGGGAGCGGATCCTTTCGTCGCCGATGTTGCGGTCCCTATCTCTCGCTACCCCGAGATCATCGAATACGCACAGAAGGCCATCCGCGACTACGGAGTGGCAGGCTATCCCTTCGGCCATGCTGGCGATGGAAACGTCCACATCGTCTTCATGGGCGATGCCCAGGACGAGCAGGGGTGGGGGAACATACAAAAAGCCAATCAAGCCATCGTCACCCGGGCCCTGGAGTCGGGGGGTACATCCACAGGCGAGCATGGCATAGGAATCGGCAAGCGACAGTTCATGGAAAGGGAGCACGGGCAGAGCCTGCAACTCATGCGTCAGATCAAGGCTCTCTTAGACCCCCAGGGCATCCTCAATCCTGGGAAGTTATTTCCTTAGCCCTGAGACGCCGTCAACTACTTCGAGAGCTATATGCGGAGCTTCCAGCGAGCTCAAGGGAGGTGTATCATGGCCAAGAATCGAGTCGCTATTACACTGGTGATTGTTGCGCTGGCTGTTGGAGCGCTGGCGTGTGGCTTGCCAGTGGTGACCAGCCCCACCGTAGGACCGCCCCCAACGCCGATTTTGACAAAAGTGATGCCCCAGGCTACGCGCGCGCCTGTGGAACCGGCGAATGAACTGGAGGCCCAGGTAGAAGCCGTCTATAACGAGGCTGCGCCGTCAGTCGTGTTCGTCACCAGCCGCATCATCACCTATGACTTCTTCATGCAGC
>JBFFDV010000054.1:0-11829 GCA_041559215.1 Anaerolineae bacterium
AAGAAGGTGAACTTGAGCGCGCTGCTGATTGGGCGAAAGAGATCGTTGAGAGTGCAAAGTAGTCCAGCGACGAAATAGAACTGAATGAGCGCTCCATCGTAACGCGATCCAACTGCCGTTCGTGACCCACAAACCCATACTTCGACGGTGTGTAGTCACAGTCGGGTGGGAGCCACTGCTACCCGACTTATATCCTGGACGCAACCTGCCGCGTCCGCCTTCAGGGTTGTGCATTTCGCAGGGCGTCAACCCCCTGAGATATCTACCGCAAGACGGTTGACATCAACAGAAGGCCGACTCCAGCGGTCACCGCCTGCAAGTAAGCCGTTAGTGCGCTCCTCGCAACCCTGTCGATGACAGAATGCAGTCTCATGCTTCCCCGCAGGGCAATCATTACGGTTTCGAACCCGAACGCCATGGCCCCACCACCGAATACCACTAGCCCCATGGCGAGCGTCGGAAGGCGCCCTGGCCAGAAAGAGGGAATGAAGGGAACAATTATAAGTCGGTAGATCGCTGGTGCCGCCAAGCCCATCACAGGAATCGCTGCGCAGGCCAGCGGTCTAACCCCAAGCAAGGAGTAGAGCCACGCTCCCAGCCGGGCCGCCCCGGCAAACGATACAAAGACAAGCAACCAAAAGAAGACAGTCGCAAGCGTCGGCATGTTGAGCGTAACAAGCAAGGGCCGTAATCCTATCCAGGTGACAGTGAGTCCAAGGTAGAAGCTGGCATTGGAGAGGATGTACATCACGCGGTATGACACGATGTGGCCGTCTGTTGTTACGGGCTCCGCAATCCAGCTCCGGGTGGTGGCGAACATCAAGGCGGCGCCTACTTGGATCATGAAGCCGATCAGAAACATGGCCATCACATCAGGAAAGGCCTCGGATGCCCTGGCCAGATTGAGGTTGGCCAGGAAGATCGTCGAGGCGTGGTGGGCAGTGTGGTCGACCGAGGCATGAAACCCTCTTTGGTGTTTGCTACCTACATAACCCGGCGGCTCTACCTTTGTCTCCAGTCATACCATAATCGATCAGAAGCTAGAAAGTCACCACAATAGGTGGGAGATGGAGGCTGTTTGCCTTTGGATATGCTTCCCCATGTGGTCAAACGGCCTGCGGAGGCTGAACCTCGCCGTAGCCCCCATGTGGAGATCCTGCCGCACAGACTCTCGCTTGCCCGCAGGCGGTTACCCTTGGGCCCATGCGCAGCTCGCGCAGGGGCGCTCACCGCGCCTCCCGTATCTGACGATGCGCACCGCGGCTCTACTAGAAGTTGCGCAGCACCAGCGGGAGGTAGACTCTATGCTGCTTAATATGGCTCGCTCTGAGTACGGCCAAGGCCGCCCCGAAGCGATCACCTTCCTCAGCCACGCCCACAATGTCTGGGCTGTTCTGGTGCCACAACTGGTTGCCCGTGGCCGAGAGACCAGCGGATGAGCCATACAGGATGTTCACCGCACCGCCGTTCCACAAGCCTTCCACATCCTCCTCTTCAACGCCCACTGCCAGGTCGGCATAGCCATCATCGTCAAGGTCGCCAGCGGACAAAGCAGTCCCGAACTGATCCAATGTCTCAATCACCCCCTCAATCCCTGGGCTGCCCTGGTGCCACACCTGGTTGCCACCTGCGGAGAGACCAGCGCCCGAACTGTACAGAATGTTCACGGCGCCAGCCGCGAACACGCCGTCGACATCCTCCCGTGGAGCGCTCACAGCCAAGTCGTCGCGCCAATCCCCGTTGAAATCATCGGCGACCAATGCATACCCGAACCAATCCCGGGCCTCAACCACACCCACAATGCCAGGGCTGTCCTGGTGCCACAACTGGTTGCCCGTGGCGGAGAGACCAGCGGCTGAACCGTAGAGGACGTTTACGGCGCCAGCGGCCACCTCTCCGTCGAGGTCCTCCGACCAAGCGCCCACAGCCAGGTCGGCATAGCCATCCTTGCCAAAGTAGCCAGCGGCCAAGGCATACCCGAAGTCATCACCTTCTTCAGCCACGTCCAGAATGCCAGGGCTGTCCTGGTGCCAACCCTGGTTGCCAGTGGCGGAGAGACCAGCGGCCGAACCGTACAGAATGACCACGGCGCCCACGCTTTCCACTACCGGGAATAGATCCGCGAATGGAATACCCACGGCCAGGTCGGCATTTCCATCCGCGTTGAAGTCGCCGGCGGCCAGAGCCCAGCCGAACCTAGTCCCCGCCCGAATGTAACCGGGCCACAGGTCTGTTAGGCCCTGATGCCACAACTGGTTGCCACTGGCGGAGAGACCAGCGGCCGAGCCGTACAGGACGTTCACCGCCCCAGCGTCTTCCACGCCGTCGACGTCCTCGCTCGCAACGCCCACGGCCAGGTCGGCATAGCTATCTCCGTCAAAGTCACCGGCGGCCAGAGCCCACCCGAACGCATCGCCCTCCTCAGCCGCGCCCAGAATGCCTGGGCTGGCTTGGTGCCACAACTGGTTGCCAGTGGCGGAGAGACCAGCGGTTGAACCATAGAGGACGTTTACGGCGCCAGCCTCTAGCACGCTCCCGACCTTTTCAAATGGAACGCCCACGGCCAGGTCGGCATGTCCGTCCCCATTGAAGTCGCCCGAGGCCAAGGCATAGCCGAGGAGTTCGTCTGGCCAAGGATCGCCCTCAATCCACAAGGGGGCCTGGTCCCACAATTGGTTGCCAATGGCGGAGAGGCCTGCGGATGAGCCGTAAAGAATGTTCACAGCCCCAGCGTCTTGCACGGCGTAGACTTCATCATACGGAACACCCACGGCCAGGGCGGGTGGGCTATCCAGGCCAGAAGTTGTATATGGCAGGCTACCACCGTCCTCGTCACCGCCGCCGGCTGGGATTGGGCTCAGCATCGGCATTCCCAGCAGGCTGAGCAGAGTGAATAACAAGCAGAGCTGTACCATCGTCCTCGGGGTAACCCTGATCTTTCTCTTCATCTTAGACGCTCCTTTTCGTGTGCGGCCAGTGTCGGCCCGATCGAGAGAATTGATCCCTTTCCCGGTGCCCCTGATCCAAAGCGCAGATTAGGACCTCGCGTCGTTGGCGCGCTGGGATGCGAAGGGCGCGGTCAAGAAGAGGAGAGGCCTGAGTCTTCAGGCAACTCAGGCAGGCATGATTCCCGCCATCACTTTAGCCAAACATCTGCAGCCTCAGGAACTGTTTGCCTCGGAAGAAGGTTAATGGCCCCGTGTGGGCAAGCCGCCCTGCACACGCCGCATCCGAAACACCTCGTGGGATCGATATAGACTTTGGAAAGTGAAGAGGAGTAGAATTGGGCGCCGAACTGACATTGAGCCGTACAAGCCTTGCATCCCGTACAGAGGTCCCAATCTATGTGGCCGATGTACTCTCCCCGGAAGAAGCGAGGTGCGCCTCTGTTCTCAATGTACTGCTTGTAGTTCTGACAGTCACGATCACAGTTGCATAGGCACATCACGTAAGGGGTTACGGCTGTCCAAACAAGGTGCATCAGCCCTTCCTCGTCGTACCTGCGGAATATCTTCTTGGCCTGCTCCTTCTCCAGTACCTCCAGGGACGAAGCGGCATCAGGAAACTTGCCTAATGTGCCCCTTCTGTCTACCATCAAGCCAAAATGGTATCGTTCATCTTTCTTCCCTGTGGAAACGAACCGGCATCCACAAGCCATTCTGGTGATTGATGACGCTATGTCTATCACTTCCTCTACGTCCTCTATGGGCAGCACCTGACCGAAATGCTCCACCTGCCGAGCTGCCACAGTCTCATCTTCTGTGGGTAGAACGTCGGGGGGCTCGGTAGCTGACGGCTCACCCTCGAATTCGTCAGGTTCCTTGGACACACTACTCATCGCTGGCATGATGTACCTCTCGAACAGGTCATTCAACCATTCGACACGCGTGGATACCTGAGCGATCTCCTTTTCCGCGGAGGACAGCTCCTCATAGAGCAGTTCATCCGCATAGTTCTTGATTTGGAGGTACCACTTCTTTCCTTCCCCGTGTTTGGTGCAAAACTCACACATCTTTGGATCTCCTTCCGCTGCAAAAGTGATCGAGCAGTATTGAGCCCCACTGTCTTCGTCTGCTCCTTGGATCGGGGGCTTTCTGTTGTATTGACTGTCGAGATATTATGCTACAGTCTATTCGCGGAGGCAGGGGAACGCTTTGGAGGGGGCAGTGTTGAGACAGGGACGCTGAGCCCTTGGAAGGAACGCCACAACGCGGCCCTCGATAGCAGGCACCCCTCACTCCGATCGCGACTCCTCGCGGTCGCGCGGGTTACATGCCCGCCTTCTGCAACGATCCCAAACCGATTCTCGTCCAGCCACCATCCTGGCGAAGACTCGTCTCCACCGCCTGGTCAGCGGGCGGTTGTATGCCAAGCCGAGGAATCGTTAGACAGGGCCACGCGTGATTGCGGTCTCCTCTTCCATCATGTCGAAGTGCTTCACGCTGAAGTCGCTGAGGGCGGGATGCGTTACAATCTGCTTAGCAATCGGCCCTTCGAGGTAGGCCTTTAGGGATGCCTCGTCCTCGAACAGCATGATACCCCCCGCCTCGCTTTCCGCTTCGTTCATAAGCCAGATCTTCCAGCCCAGACCGGCAACCGCCGCGATTCCGCTGGCGAGGGGCGCTACAGCCTGCTCGTAGTCGGCTCGTTGAACGTTAAACTTGAAATTGATCTGCAGAATCTTTCCCGACATGCTTCGACCTCCTTCGGAGTCAATAATGTGCCCAACGATGGCACCGAGGTGAACTCAGTACCTGTGGACCAGAAGAGTTGATGTTGAGTTGTTCGATCTACACCTCCTTCCTGCCTTTGATAGCTCACCAGTTGAGGCCCGCCAAGGCTCGGGTATGGCTGGCGTGTACGAAGCCTTCTGCGCGCCTCAATTCTTCGGTCCCGGTCAGCTACCACTGGCCGCGACCGCGAGGAGTCCGGAATTTGCAAGAAACCGGTCATACCTCCGGCCGGTTTCACGATTGGCTCCCTAGGGGCCAGGTCACCAAGCTACAGCCCCCAGTTCATCGCCGCCGAGTTCATCTGCACCGGATGTGGGCTTGCGCTTGTCAAGGAGAACGCCACCACTGTTGGCTGGCCCAACCCGGCTCACTACGCTCCCGAATCTTATGGACGGTGAGAATGAGGGTGGGTCAGGACGAGGTACGCCGTGTCAGCAGGGAGTGGTACTAGGACAACGAACTTGCCACAAGTATACCATAAATCGGAAGATTTGTCAAGTATTATGCGGTATACGTAGCTCTGAACCGCGCCGTTCAGTAATCCGGTGCGTATGACAGAGGCATCGGAAATCGGTCGATGGCTTGGGGCTAGCAACGGGGGCCCTTGTTCCGCGTCAGACGACGTCCTCGTAGGGTTCCGTGAACTCATCCCGCAGGGGCATCAAAACCAAGCAGAGGCTGGGATCTGTCTCTACGCTCATGGGTTATGAGCCTCCTCCGAAGGAGCCTTCTCTCCTGTATTGACTTCGGAGGGATCATGCTGCGCCTTCTCGGGGAGGGCAACGGGATGATGCAGCACGGGGAGCCGCCGAAAGAAGATGTTACTCAGCCGGCATTACATCATTAAGCCAGCCCGCGACGGCACTGGATAGATCCTTCTCCCGACCAAGATAGTCGTGCGGAGCTCCATCGATAATGCCCACGTCGACGCGGGGGCTCGCTATGGCCTTGCTTCGTAGCAAGGCCAGGGTTTCGTTCAGGTTTCCCAGAAGGTATTCGCCCCTTCCAGCAAACAGGATTAGGAGAGAACACCGGAGAGTCGAGACCTCTTCGAATTTGGCTTGCGGGTCTCTGTAAGGAAAGACGTCGGCGCTGGACTCAGGTCCGAAGTAGTCCAGATAACTGCTGGCACTGATCGGGTATGAAGGGCCCTCGGGCATCAGTTCATGGCCACGGCCCGCTTTGACTAAGGCCCGCGCGATCTCCAAGACCTCTTCGAACCGGTCCCCGCGAGCATCCTCCTGCAGTCCGATGTCATCATTCGGTGAGAGCAGGATCAGGGCTCGTACGTTTCTACTCTTCCGATGATATTGGTGGAAGACTACCTTGTTTGCCCCTGAACTATGTCCCTGCAGGCACACTTCAACGACTCCGCGACCTTCCAGGAAATGGAGAGCGGCATCGATATCATACAGGCATTCGGCGAAGATCTCGTGAGCTCGGCCCCCGGGAACGTATGTCCAGCCCGTGTCCTCCTTTCTCAACAGATCTGAAAGATAGTCATGCCCGCGGTTGTTGAAAGTCAGAAAGGCATACCCGCCTTCTGTGAGGGTCTTCGCCAAGTGATCGATGAACCGATTCTCGTAGAAGTTGCCTGCGAACCCGTGAACGTGCAACACGCCCTTAGTAGCAGTCCAGTCGGCAGGGGCAAAGTAGAGGCCCTGCAATTCGACTCCATCCTGCGTGAGGAAACGAACGAACTCTGTCTTCACGGCCACGTACCTCCTGTGCGGTTCGCTTGATGGTTCGAGACATTCCAGCGACTATTCCGGTACTGCTGAGCGGAGTCGCAGGAGATCCGATAAGCGTTGCCTCTTTGGTGCCTGACATCCGGGCGCTAGGTTGCCCAATCTCATCTATTCTAAGATTTCCTGGCCAACAACAACTTCGTGATGAGTGACTCTGGGCTCCAGTTCAATGAGGTATTTCTCATCATCTGGATAGTATCGAGCGAGTTCGATGTCGGGACCAGCAAACCTAGAGATCGCTTCGTAGGATTCCCAAAAGGAAGTTAATAGGAAGTGAACTCTCGCTCCCTCAACTCGACGGAAGACCATTACCCCTAGATTGCCCGGCGTTGATCCGAGGCCAGGTACTCCTGTCCTATTCACGTAATCTAGGTACTCTTCAGCTTTGTCCTCTGGTACCATCCCGTGCCAGACTCTTGCAATCATAAACCTTTCTCCTTTACGCAGGATCTCCAACTATTGATTGAGTCAACCCAAATGCTTGCGCATCAGCCGCTGGCAGGCCGAGGCCAGCGAGGGCCGGCGCGTGACAGCTCGGCTCCATACGGTTGTCGAGCGGCTTTCCCCTATTCTGCCACATAATAATAAGCATCGTACGCTTCTGTGAATACATACCCCAGTTTCTTCGCCAACTTAAACGATTCTGGGTTTGCCGCATCCCAATTGGGCGTCATGTTATGCCCGATACATTCCAGCAGCAATTTGCTCCCCAGCGCCGCTGCTACTCCTTGTCGACGACATTTCTCTTCGACATATATGCTGACCTCTATTCCCTTACTACAGACCAACGATGAGTACGCCACTCCCATTACTTCATCGCCATCCTTTGTGGCATACCCTATGCCGCGCTCAATGAAATCCTGCACCGAATCAAAAGCCGACAACTCCAAGTAGCTCTCCGACTGTGCCATCAACTTTGTCGCCAATTCTACGTCGATTGGAACAATGTGCTCCCGGTACTTTGAGCTGCCCAAGATACCTTCCAGATGCTCTCGGGATAGTCCTTCTGACGAAAAACTATACCGGGTAAGGGCCTGTAGTTGATTGGCATGCACTTCTTGGGCTACTTCCAGCCATGCCGGTGGTGAAGGCATGAGCAAACTATAAGCAGGAAAGCCCTTCATGATCTCATAGCCACCTGGGCTGAAAGCATCACCCGCAAAATACCAAAACGGCCCGATGGTAATCCGGTATGCGCTGGGCTCTGTAATACTATCAACAAAAGCTTTGCCCATTTGTCCTTCAAGGACGCAATCGATAGCATAATCCACCCTCTTGTTCTCGTGGAAGATTCTTGCTAACTTGAGCCTATTGGCCCTATTCAATTCCAGTTCGTAATCCATTCTGCTCCCTGCACCCTCTCAGGTCAGAGCTCCTGGGAACCGTGGGTGTGAGCCGGCTCTGGTGCATTGGAGAATAATCCGCACTAGCAGTATGCCATGTTCCAAATCGCCATCGTCTCCATGGTTCAGGCTGAGCCCCTTGCGAGCCCATCAGACCTCGCTAGGCTCCTCCAACCACTCCTACACGTCCCTAATCAGCCTGTCCGTCTCCTCCCGATGCTGCCGCAAGCGATCTTCTATCCCCAGCCCCACCCCCCGCGCGCTGCCAGAAACCAACAGATTTAGGGGGAGCCAGGGGGCAACAAAACGATGCGGCAACCGTAGGCGACGCCCAAGCCAGTCGGATGGAGGTCGATGCCGCGAGAAGTAACACGCGCGAAGCCCCAACCGTCCTTGAACGACCCGCCACGCAGAAGCCGCCACCCCTCGGCCTCAGGATCGTCGCGCCCATCACTCGCATCGTAGGGATACGCCTTATACAGGCTGCTCGTCCACTCCCACACGTTGCCCGCCATGTCGGCCACGCCGTAGGGGCTGTCCCCTTGCGGGGAGTATTTGCCCACCGCGGTGGTATCCCCAATGAATGCCTCGAACCAATTGCACCTGTCCTTGTCGAACTCATTTCCCCAAGGATACTCCCTGCCATCGGTGCCCCGGGCCGCCTTCTCCCACTGAGCCTCGGTGGGCAGGCGAACGACCTGACCCGTCTCGTCAGCCAGCCATTGGCAGTAGGAGCGGGCGTCATGCCAGGATACATTCACCACCGGATGGTCTTGCTTGCCTTTCGGGATGGAACCGCCAGACCAATGTTGCGGAACTCGGTGTCCTGTGGCCTCCACGAAGCGCTTATACTGGGCATTGGTGACTTCGTACTTGCCGATGTAGAAAGTATCTAGGTACACCGGGTGTGCTTCATATCCTTCACCCATGGTGAACTCACCGGCAGGGATAAGGATCATGTCACCGAGGAGGTCACCCCATGGGACAGACGTCGCAGTAGGCGCCGACGTCTCCGCGGAGGGCAGGGGCGCTGCGAGCCTCCCACATGCCGCAAGCACAAGAGCGATCACCAACAAGGCGGAGATCGGCAAACATGGTACGGTCCTCAAAATCGGTTCCCCCTCCTTTCCAGTCGTCTTTCAGCATCGCGGCGACACCGTGGCAGGCTGTCGAAGCCTTTCCTCACCTCTCTTCAAAAGCAGGAAGGGCTTGCGCAGCGATTGGGTGCAAGCCCCAACATGTAGGGGAAAAGAGGGACGAGGGGACACCCCTCGTGCTCCCCGGGCTTTTGCTGCGCAACGCCAATGCCCGCCTGGTTGCATCAGACGGGCTCCCGTGCGATACTACCCTTCGCCGGGTGCCCGCTCCGCACCTTGAACAAAGCCTCGGGTTCCGTGAAACCGCGAGGCTTTCTCTCCTGCTTCGGTCGTGGAATGATCATATCACGGCCTGGAGGGAGGCGCAAGACACGCGGGCGATTGAGTACGCAATACCTACCTATGCCGTGGACCTCGAGTTTCATCCCATTGTGATCATCACTGAGGTGCACGACTCCCCTCTGCGGAGCTGAGATGTCTCAAGGGCCGCACTAAACCCCAGACGACGCCAGCGGAGCCTCAGGGGGATGGTGCACCAAATGTGATGTAACGAAATCGGGAGTCCTTCGTTGTAGTATGTGGACTGGTTCAGTACGAAGCTCCTTCGTACTGCATACACGTCGAGCAAGGGCCCCACCCTCTTGGCGACCACCCATGGACGGGCGCATAGCCCGAACATGCGAGATTGTGGGGCCTTTCGCTTTGCTGTAGAATTGTCGCTGGGAGGTTGACAAGCGGAGCCTGCCAAGCCAACGGGCCCGCGGCGTGGCCGGATTGTACCAGCAAATCAAACAAGAAGGAAAAGATGACTGGCAATACTACATCTGCCCTCCCTGCGCGAGGAGAAGAGGAAGTCTTGACCGTCAAAGAGATAGAGTGTAAGTCCATTCTCACCGAGAGTGGCATTGAAACGGTGGACTATGCCCTCAACCCCTACGTCGGCTGCGAGCATGGTTGCGTCTACTGCTACGCCACTTTCATGAAGCGCTTCACCGCTCACAAAGAGGAGTGGGGCACCTTCGTTGACGTCAAGGTCAACGCGGCTGAGGTACTGGCCAGGCAACTCAGGCGAGCCAAACCGGGCAACATAACATTGGGCACGGTAACGGACGCCTATCAGCCCTTGGAGAAAGAGTATGGCATCACCCGCGCCTGCCTGGAGGCGCTCGTTGACTACGACTTACCCGTTTCCATTCTCACCAAATCGGCGCTCGTCCTGCGCGACCTCGACGTCATCAAGCGTCTCAAAGACGTGGAGGTGGCCTTCACCATCACCACCCTGGACGACGAGGTCAGGAGGCGCTTAGAGCCGCGCTCCTCGCCCATCCCGGCGCGCCTGGAGGCCCTCCGCGCCTTGGCCGAGGCGGGCATCTCTACCTGGGCCTTCTGCGGCCCGCTCCTGCCCTTTCTCTCGGATAGTGAGGCACAGTTGGAGGAAGTCTTCGGGGAACTGAAGCGGGTGGGGGTGGGTTACGTACTAGTGGACAGCCTGAACTTGCGCGGTGCGGTCTGGGGACGAATGAGGAAGGCGCTGGAGGCACATTATCCCGACCTGGTAGAGGGGTATCGTGCACTATTGGCCAATCGGAAACCCTATCACGAGGCGCTGATGGAGAGGACACGCCGGATCGCGGAGAGGCATGGGCTGTCCTGGAAAGGTGTGACCTAGGGTCCAGGCTGCAAGGCACGAAGACGACATTCTCCTGTCTGAGGGTGAGTAAGCCTGCCTCCATGGCAAAGGTCTGTGCTTCCGCTCCTCCCAACCGCTCCCCCACACCCCTGATCAGTCCGTCCGTCTCCTGCCGATGCTGGCGCAACCTCTCCTCAATGAGCCTCTTCGCCTGCTCCCGCCCTGCCTTGCAGGTGGAGCCTTATCCCTTGTGCTCCTGCGTTAACTCTAATTGCTTTGCCTTTTGCAATCTCTTGTTGAAGATTTCCAGCTTTAGCTGCCTGTCACCCCGTTGCTTGTGTACTATGTTCTCATAAACCCATATGGCCTTTTCCAGCACTCTTATCTCGTCATTTAGCTGCTTTCTCCTCCGATAGATCGCTGCCAGCCTATTATATGGGTGGCTTCCGTCAAAGTTCTCTTCGACATTCGCTTCATACAGTCGAATGGCTTCATCTACGCGACCAAGCTTCTCCAGTCTACTGCCCCTCAAGTTACGTTGAACTTGCTCCTGGAAATCGGCCATGTCTTCATGCCCCCGCGCCCCCCGGATAGCTTACAGGGCCTCGGATGACCTCAGCGCCTACCGCTTCGGCGATGCGAGCTAATTATTCAGCGTTCGATTTGAGTGTCATGGGTCGCCTCTTTGCCATGGTGCCTGGTGCATCAGAGCACTGACTCATAAACCGCGAACATCTCTCAGCGGCGGCCAGGTTGCCCCATGAGCCCTCAGTAGTTCCTCAGAATGAGCGGCAGATACACCTTGCCAGTAACCATCACTTCGCTAGTAGCTGTGTTGTCCAAGGGATACATTTCTGACCCGGCTGAGGTCAGGGTCAGCGTGAGCGGATAGCTAACGCCAAGCTCAGCTTCCGGCACTCCAAGCAGCATATCGAAACTGTCAGCTCGCGTGAAGACCAGATCCGGGAGGTCCCACGTGACGGTGTCGACACCTACAGTTGGGGTGATGCCGGATGTGTCGCCAACGTAGGTTAGGCTGATGCTCAATGTCGCGGTGAGCGTGACTGATGTGGCGGTAGTGGCACCGTTGTTGCCGTACCAGATGTCGATAGGGGCCGTGGCGCCAGGGGCCACCCTAACGAGCGGTGGAGCCTGGACATAGGCGTCCACATTGATGGTCGTGGGCTTAACCATGGCTACCATTGCCACGAACGAGTCTCCCTCTCCGTTGTAGTCTGTGTCGAAGGCGCCCACCGTAGTGGGGAAGTTAGAAGACTC
>JBFFDV010000055.1:0-11804 GCA_041559215.1 Anaerolineae bacterium
AGGGCAAGGCGCTTCGTCATCCTATTGGACAGATTCATACAATGGATGTCCAAGCACTGGTTGCTCTTGTTCAACCTGACCTTTGGCATCTACGCTGGCCTACCAGTGCTGGCACCCATGCTGATGTCATGGGGCCAGGCGAGGCTGGCCAATCTGATCTACGTGGCCTACCAGATTGCGTGCCACCAGATGCCTTCGCGGTCTTTCTTCATCGGTCGCTTTCAGATGGGCATCTGCCAGCGTGACGTTGCTCTGTACGGTGGAGCCTGCGTTGCGGGGCTGTTTTTTGCCTTGGTCAGGGATCGCGTCAAACCCTTGCCGCTACCTTATTGGATTATCCTGATCACACCCCTGGTCCTCGACGGGATCACCCAACTCTTGGGCTTGCGTTTGAGTACCTGGCAACTGCGAACTGTCACCGCACTCTTGGCGAGCGGAGCTACGGTCTGGCTGGTCTATCCATACTTGGAAGAGGGTTTCAGGGATATTCGCTCCTCGGTGGGGACACAACTGGCAAAAGCTGAAGAGATTGAACCAGAATGATTCTGATTGGGGTTACCATCGTTCCCGGAAGCCGATCAGCGACGCCGACCTCTGTGGCCGCGGTTCTTTGTCCCTTCTCCGCTGATCTGGTATCCAGAGACAAAGTATTCGGAGCCCATTTGGCTGCGCACGTAGTTGTCCACCTCGAACTCGTCAACCATCAAGTCCAGCCTTAGGGTGATGGGGTGTCCTTCTATGGTGCTGGCTCTGACTAACTCGATCGCCTCTTGCTCATCAACGACGCCTTCCCTTTCGTAGTCGGGGTCAAGCTCTATCCACCGCGCTCCGTCTTCTATTCTTTCCACATAGAAGAGACGTTTGTCGCGCCAATGCAAGACTCCATTAGAAAATGGGGGGGCTTCATACTTGGGGGTGTCTGGCTTTGTTGCCATGCTCTCTCTGTATTCTGCAAATAGCCTGGCAAGTTCAGTAGCCTCACTCTTTTGTTCCTCAGTAGTCTGTGGAGACGCCTCTTCCGATACCCTTACATAGCCATACTTCTCCGCAATGCCGGTCAGGAATTGCTCGATGGTCTCTATAACACGCCAGATGTTCACCATACACAGGGTAGGTGTCCTCGCTTGAGAGGCTCTATTGATGGCCAGGTCAACCCGATTGAGCGCAGATTGGCAGGAGTCAAGGTCTTCCTTGTCGAGATTCTCACACAGGTCGTGGATGATTCTCAGGCAATCGTTGCCTAGTTGCAAGGATTGTTCATAAAGCGCGGCGGACGAAGCGGTAGCAGGCTTTGTGGCCTCTGAGACCAACTTCTGCCCCAGTGTGCTGAGAGAATGGTGGTGTAGGTCCAGTTGTGTCAATGAGTCGCGGATTTCTCCATGCCGTCTTCCATTCTCTTTCGCCATCGATATCTAAGCTCCTCTCCGCGTTTCGGTGCTTTCTCGAGCTATCATTTGCTTAAGCAGGGCTTTCTCCTCATCCAATGTCTTGATCTTCCCGTCCAACCTGGCCTCCCGCAAGGCATCCAGTATTTCGCCATACAAGGGGCCAGGACGAAGCCCCATCTTCTTCAGTTCCTGGCCGTCTATGAGAGGCTCAACGCAGGCCAGTTCCTTGTGGTACAGTTCCAGTCGTTGCCTGACGAGCTCATCCTCTGAGGCCAGCCAGCAGATGAAGATAACCTCGTTGGGGTAAGGCCGTAGCAGATGGTATATCCCACTGGGAGATAGTTCGGCCTTGGCCAAAGTCCGCAGTGTAGAGCCCAACTGGCTAACCTGTAGCAGCAGTCGCGTATCATGTTTAGGTAGCTTCAAGCGCTGTGCCAGCGTCTCCATTTCTTCGGCTGAAGCTCGCACGCCAATCAGCCCCAAATAGGGCATGACTGATGGCGGGTACGGCGTCTCGGTCACGCGGTGTGATCTCGGTCGTTGGGCTCGCCAATAAGCCCAGGCAGCAGTAAAGCTCTTGACCATTTGTTCCATCCGGGCATCCCAGGTCAAGATGGGATGTATCTGGCTTAGAACCCCCAGTTCGGCAAGGCGTCGCAGCGGCTTTTGGGGCTCCTCCTCCTGGAAGATGGCGTCAAGCTCTTGACGTATTCGCTCCCCGCTTACCCGGTCGAGCCAGGCGAGGGCGTCGGAGATCAGTTCTTCTGTCATTTCCTCTATGCGAAATCCCAGCCGTTGCTCCAGGCGAACCGCCCGCAGCATTCGAATGGGGTCTTCGATGAAACTGAGATTATGCAGCACCCGAATCAGCCCCTCTTCCAGGTCCCTTTCTCCGCCGTAGTAATCAAGTAGCTCCCCAAAGGAGTCCTCGTCCAGGCTGATAGCCATAGTATTGATGGTGAAATCGCGGCGATAGAGGTCCTGTTTGATGGAGCTGCGTTCCACCTGGGGCAAAGCGGTCGAATACTCATAGAACTCCCTGCGGGCGGTCACGAAGTCGATAAAGGGCACAACCTTCTCCTCTCCCTCAAGAATCAGTTTGGCTGTGCCAAAGCGCTCATGGCTATGAACGCGCCCACCTACTGTCTTTGAGAGACGTTTGGCTAAAGCGATGGCGTCGCCCTCGACGACCAAGTCTATGTCCAAGTGAGGCTTATCCAATAGCAGATCGCGCACGAACCCGCCCACGAAGTAGAGGGAATAGTCCATCTCTTTTGCCACCTGACCGGCTTTGAGGATCAAGTTCAGAAGAGGCGGAGGAAGGGCTTCTCGAACACTTCGAGCCATCCTATCGGCGCGCGAGGGCCGTCGGGGTTTGCTCCAGAGCTTGATCAAGTCGGTTCGGGTAACGATGCCGAGGATCTCGTCCTGCTCCACCACCGGTACTTGCCCCAGATCATGCTCCATCATCATCTCTTGTACGTGTTCTACAGAGTCTGAGGGAGCGACCGCGATATCTCCCTTATGCATATAGTTCTTGATAGGGGCGTGTTCCCTTTCGTACTGCAGGGCCTTGTCTATCTCTCGGCGGGTCAGGATGCCCAGTAGCTTGCCGTCGGCGACCACGGGAAAGCCTTCATGTCCATAGCGGCGCATCATCTCTTCGGCTTCGGCCACTGAGGTGTCAGGAGATAGCGTATGGACTCCATAGGACATGATCTCCTTAACGGTGGTAGCGGGCCGAGCTTTCCGCTCTAGGACCTCCAGCAGGTTTTTTCGCGTTTCACCTAGGGGCCTGTCTTTGACCAAGGCGGCTGCAGCCTTACTGTGGCCACCACCGCCAAAGTGACGGGCTATGTCGGCCACGTCTATGGCTTTGGAACTGCTACGAGCCACCATTTGGATACGGCTATCCAGGTCCACGATGAGGAAAAGCGCAGCGGGGTCATACAGATCGCGCAGTTTGTGGGCCAGAATCGCGATCTCTTCCAGATATCCCTTAGCGCTGATGCAGGAGAGGACGACCATCTGACCGGCAAACTCATGAAACTCGGCCGCTTCTACGAGCTTCTGGTACAGTTCTCTTTGGCTCTCGCTTAGGGGGCGATGCAGAAACTCATCAACGACTTCAAGGTTGGCCCCCTGTTCCAGTAGCCAGGCCGCACAGCGCGCGTCTATGGGCCTGGTATCAGGGTAGGTGAGGGAGCCTGTATCTTCATAGATTCCCAGAAGCAACAGGGTAGCCTCCACGGGGGAGAGAGACAGATGGGTTTGGCAGATCTGGTCGACGAGGAGCGTAGTAGTTGAGCCTGCTTCGCCACCATGAAAGCTCATTCTATCTTCCAGTTCCCTATCCAGAAGATGATGATCTATGAAGCGTATCTTCGTATCGGTCGACAACCCTTTCAGAGAGGGTATACTCTGTGTATCGACCAAGGTCATGACCTTGATGCGGCCACGCGGAATATCATCCCGATGCACAAATGGCAGTTCATCCCGATACAGGGCGAGGAAATCGCGCAGATTGCGGTTAAGACGCTGCGGCAAGACGGGGATAGCCTTCGTGTACAGTTTTACTGCTCCTAGCATGGATGCCAGGGCATCGAAATCGGTGTTCTCGTGGGAGGTTACTATCTCCATAGCGAACGTTCTCCGTGAAATTGTATCAAAGAGCGTTCGATTTGACAATTGAAGCGGACTACTCTATAATTGCCCGTCGACAGGGACACCACCCGTGCCTTGCCATAGGGAGAAACATTGTTGGCTGCAAGGATAAAGCCCCGCACCCGGTTCTACTTTCTACTCCTATGCCTCGCAATCATGACAGCATTGCTGGCCAATATCCTCATCCCTTTAGTCTTCTCGATGGGAGCGCGCGACTCGGGATACCACGTGGTCAAGCAGATCCCCAATACCGACGTCAATCCCTTTGGAGCGAATTTCTTCCTAGCTCGGGAAGTAGAGGAGTGGAAGCTGAGGAAAACCCTGCAGATGGCGCGGGACGCAGGTCTGGGCTGGGCCAAGCAGCAGTTTTCCTGGGAGGAGATAGAGCCTGCACACAAGGGAGAGTTCTTCGACGAGCGAACCCGACGAAGTAGCTGGGAGAAGTATGATCGCATCGTGGATTTGTGCGAAGAATATGGATTGCAGATCATAGCTCGCCTTGACAGGCCACCCGATTGGACGAGGGAGGATAATACCTACAAGGAGCGTCCCCCCGACAACTACGAGGATTATGGTGATTTTGTCTATGCCTTTGTCGATCGCTATCGGGGAAGGGTGAGGTATGTTCAGATATGGAACGAGCCCAACATCTTCCCTGAGTGGGGAAACAGGCCTGTAGACCCTGCGGGCTATGTGGATCTGTTGCGCGTTGCCTATCGGCGTGCTAAGGAGGCGGATCCGAACGTTCATGTTCTGAGTGCGCCGCTGGCCATCACTTTAGGGCAGGTACATCCTGAGCCTGGCAAATGGATCAGCATGAATGAGATACAGTTTCTGGAAGAGATGTATCAAGCTGGGGCCAAGGAGTACTTCGACATCCTCTCGGCCAACGCCTTTGGCCTAGGCAGCCCACCTGAGGAACCGGGGGAGCCTGAAGTGCTAAACTTCCAGCGGCTCCTCTTCCTGCGCCAGATAATGGAGCAGTACGGCGATGCCAACAAGCCGATCTGGATCAACGAGTACGGGTGGAACGCCTCGCCGGACGATTTTCCGGAGGAGCAGCTTATCTGGAAGCGGGTTAGTGAAGACGAACAGGCTGACTTCACCGTGCGAGGGATCGAATATGCTCTCGCTAACTGGCCTTGGGCGGGGGTGTTCAATATCTGGTATTTCAGGCAGGTGGGTAATGTTCCCCCCGACAGATCAGACTATTACTTCCGCATGGTGGATGTGGACTTCACCCCACGGTTGGTGTACTACAGAGTACAGGAAGCGGCGCAGGAACTCCTGGGCCCTGTCGGGCCGGGCCACTATCAGGAAACTAATCCGTCAGTGATCCTGGATGGAGAATGGCAGGCGGTGATTGAGCCTCAGGCCAGTGGCCAGGCACAGGTGGTTAGCGATGTTGAGGGGGCCAGCCTCACGTTCACTTTCGTCGGTGAGAATGTGGATTTGATAGCCCGTCTAGGACCGGATGGGGGACGTCTGGCTGTGACCTTGGATGGCCAGGCCGTCAATGGTCTGGCGCGGAATGGCGAGGGCGAGTCCTATGTTGATCTCTTCAGCCCTATCGCCCGTTGGCAGCAGCGAATGCCCCTGGTCGATCAGCCTGATGAGGGGGAGCACACTTTGCAACTGATCGTCCTGGAACGGGGTAGTCTCGCTTCAGAGGGCAATCTGGTGGCGATTGATGCCTTGGAAGTGACGACGGGAGAGCGACCTTCCCTCGCTTATGTCATTGCTGGTTTCTTGGGCCTGGCCATTTTAGGGGTAGGTGGTTTGACATATCGGGAGTGGAGGCTGCTGCGGCGTAGGCAGGGCTGAGCCGCGGTAGAAGACGGGGCTTCATCCTCCAAAGGGTGAAGCCTTTTTGTTAGATGTCTGTATGTAACATGATTGTGAGTCCTTTCACTTCGGGATATGCACGAAGGTGCTCTGGGAAATGAAGAAAGGAGCCTTGGCCCGAGCCGTTCTTTCGAGCTTGGTGATCGCTCTCCTGGTGGGACTGGCGAGGGGGCATGTGGAGTCTACGTTGCTGATGCGCCAGGGAGACCAGTATCGATCCGCGAAGGAGTACACGCGAGCCATTAGTATCTACAAACAGCTGGTAGTCCTGCGTCCGCAATGGGTCCTACCCCACTTGCGTCTGGGTCAAGTGTATTTGCTTCAAGGGAGATGGGACGAGGCCGAGAGGGAGTTCCTTCGGGCCTGGGACTTGGATGAGAGGGAGGAGGAAGCGCTACTGGGTCTGGGATTGGTCGCATATCAGGCGGGCGATATTGAAGGCGCTATTGACCACTGGCGCGCGGCGGCAGCGCTGGATCCGAGAAATGTTGAAGCGCACTATCGGCTAGGACGGGCCTATCTGGATCGCTCCCAGTTTGGCCTGGCAGAGCGGGAGCTGGAAAGTGCTCTGATCTACGATAGGAACGATCAGGAGGCGCATTACTACCTGGGTCTGTTACTGGCTGCTGAGGATGCAAGTTTGGCCAGCGAGCACTTGAGCCTGGCCGGCGCAGGCGAGGATGCTCAACTGTCAGAGAGGGCACAGGAGATGCTGCTTCTTCTGCAAGAGCTAACTACGTCGGAGGACGAGGCCTATGTGGTGGCTCGTCTGGGGCACGCCTACGTAAGAAATCAAGTATTCAGCCTGGCGCTGGCCCAACTGAAGAGAGCGGTGGCTCTTGAGCCGAACAATGAAGTCGCTCGCGCCTACTTGGGCTATGCCCTCTTCGCCAAGGGAGAGCATGGCAAGGCACTAGAGGTCTTGCGCGAAGTCGCGCGTGTGGCCCCCAAGTCTCCTCTGGGATACTATTTTCTGGCCCTGGTTCATCGTTCTGAGGGGTACCTGCCTACGGCGTTATGGGAGTTCAAGACATCGTTGAGGCTGGACCCGTCAAACGCGGCCGTCTACGCTGACATTGCGGACACCTATCAGCGCATGGGTCAGTATCTAGAGGCGGGGGAGTGGTACCAGGCAGCGGTAGAGGTCGATCCTGAGGAGGTGGATTTTCACCTAGTCTTGGCACAGTTCTATGTAGATGTGCTCCCTCGAACTGAGGAGGGGTTGGCTGCTGCACAGCGGGCAGTGGCCCTAGCGCCTGAGAACTCTCTGGCTCAGGATCTCCTCGGCTGGGCTCACTATCTGGCGGGGGATTTGGCCGCAGCGCAGGGTGCTCTGGAGAGGGCGCTGAGTCTGGATCCAGACCTTGCGCGGGCCTATTATCACCTGGGCGTCGTGTACAGTCAGCTTGGGGATGGAGAAAGGGCCCAGTGGGCGTATGGGCGGGCGATAGACCTGGATAGTGATGGCCTCTACAGGCAGAGGGCGATGGTGGGGTTGGCTGGGGAGTAGATTCGCATTTGACTACTGCCCGTGCTTCACTAGTAGGCGATTTCACGTTCTGGCCGCGGCGGTTTTGTGAGTCCGCTGTGTTATCGCGGCGTTGCGCAGCAAAAGCCCGGGGAGCACGAGGGGCGTCCCCTGGTGTTCTTCATACCCCTGTATTTTGGGACTTGCGCCTAATTGCTGCGCAAGCCCTATCGCAAGAAAACGCTTGACATGGCAGTAGCTTGGTGCTATAGTGTGCTGGGAACCTACCTCGCTAGCGGAGCGGTTGCAGCAACACAAATACGATTTGATAACGTTGCCTGCATAACGACATGCCGCAATGTGCTCATGCATACAATCGGAATTGTATCAGTTTTAGAGAATAGGCCGTACGAAGATGTCAGGAATCTCTGGAAGCTGTTTGAAAGGAAATATGGTTCCGTGGATGTTCAAAAATTCAATCACCCACACATTTCTTTTCAAGGCGGCAAAACTGATAGCCTGAGACAACTTACAGAAGATTTTCAGAAGGTAGCATCAGGAATAGAACCATTCGAGATCCAGGTAAGTGGAGTTGGGCACTTCGGTAAGGAAGTGGTCTACCTGAAGGTTGAAAAGACGAGAGGATTGATTCAAATCAATAGACTAATCAATCAGTTTATGAAGGATTACTGTAAAGACCTGTTTGAGCATTATCTGCCAGAAAACTGGGTACCCCACATAACGTTGGCGATGGATGATTTGAGAGAAGAGGACTTCGAGAAAGCTTGGGCCGAGCTAGAGAATTCAAGCGTTGAGTTCGGACAAAAGCTTCACAATGTTTGCGTAGTCAAGTGGTATCCAGTTGGGGAAATCAGGGTTGCCAGGCAATATGAGTTGTGATTGTAGACGCCCTGCAGCGAAATCAGCCTCCAGGCGGTGGTCAACCTTATAGAGGGCGGATAGATGAGACTGAAACAGAAAGTCGCGATCATCACCGGTGCCAAATCGGGAATTGGCCTCGCCACTGCGCGTCGTTTCGCTGCTGAAGGAGCCAAAGTTGTTCTGGCTGATATAAGGGACGCGCAGCAAGAGGCGAGGGAGGTAACCCGAGGGGGAGGTGAAGCGGTCTTTGTGCAGGTGGATGTCAGCCACGAGTCCCAGGTAAGCGCATTGATTGAGAAAACTATCGTGACCTATGGCCGTCTGGATATACTGGTGAATAACGCCGGTATAGAGCTGGCCAAGAAGGTGACGGACACCAGCGAAGCTGAGTGGGATCGCCTGATGGATGTCAATTTGAAAGGGGTATTCCTGTGCTCCAAGGCGGCCATTCCAGTGATGCGACGGCAAGGCGGAGGGGTCATTGTCAACGTGGCCTCGGAGTTGGGTTTGGTTGGTGGATCGGAGATCGCTGCTTATTGTGCTTCGAAGGGGGGTGTGGTGCAATTGACCAAAGCGATGGCGATTGACCACGTTGGTGATCAGATTCGGGTGAACTGCGTATGTCCAGGTCCGGTAGCTACCCGACTGCTGGAGGCCATCGTTGACGCTTCCCCAAATCCTCAGCGGGAGCGACGAAGCATCGTGGAGAAGACGTTGATGAAGCGCGTGGGCCAGCCTGAGGAGATCGCTAATGTGATCTTGTTTCTGGCTTCTGAGGAGTCCTCGTACATGACGGGTTCGATAGTGGTTGTGGATGGTGGCTTGACTGCGCAATGATAGACTGACTTCATTGGTTACTATCCATATTGGCTGGACTTCGCTAAAAGCGACAGATTGAGCGAAATGGTGGCATCAAGAGAGATAAGACGCAAATCGTGATTATGGTTCCAGAAGAGATGGAAGAGAAAGAGCGGATGGTCCTGGACCTGTGCATCTGTCCGGGCTGCCCGAGTTGGGTGGAGTGTGGTGAAAACGGTGGGTTCTGCTTCGTGACGATTGGCAAGAGCAGTTGTATAAGAAAGGAAAGGGGGCTGCCACTGCCCAGGATGCCCTGTTTATGAGAAGATGAACCTTAATCTCGATTATTATTGCATCAGGGGCTCCGAAAAGGAACAATCTGGAATGTGAAAGTATGTAGCTACATGAGCGGGGTATAGCGACTATGAGAGGACAAGGGTTCAGCCTATCGGCATGGCTCACCAATTTGCAGACGCCCATGCCGTGGAGGCGGAAGATCCGGTTACTGGTGCGCAACGTATGGATCAGGATCCGCACGGGGAGCACCTGCTGCGGCCACTATGGAGAGCCTGGCTGTTGACAAGTCGCACCTGAGAGACTGGGCCAGTCTCAAGACAGCTAAGAGCAATCCATCCTGCATCGACCGCGCTTGACCACGATTTCGGCCATTTGAGGGGGAGTGGTCTGCATTGGACCGTAGCCGCTCGCTAGTGTGGGAGCGTTCGTGTTAATGCAATTCTCGTGAATGGAGAGGAAATGCCGGACGGTATGCTGAAAGTAGCAACTTATAACGTCAACTCGATCCGCACTAGACTGCAACTCGTGCTGGATTGGCTGCAGCGAGAGAGGCCTGACATTCTCTGCTTGCAGGAGACGAAGGTGCAGGACTTGGACTTCCCCTTGGAGCCCTTCCGGAATGCGGGCTACCATGTAGTGTTCCGCGGTCAAAAAGCCTATGCGGGAGTGGCGATGGTAAGCCTGGAGGAACCGCGGGAGGTAGGCTTCAGCCTCGATGATGCTGGGGAACCTGACGAGGCACGCCTGATCCAGGCGATGATTCGGGGCATTGCCCTGGTGAATACGTATGTCCCTCAAGGGCGCTCCCCGGACTCGCCTCACTTCCAGTACAAGCTGGAGTGGCTGGCCCGGCTTACAGCCTTTTTCGAGCGCCACTATACACCGGAAGACCGGCTACTATGGGTTGGTGACTTCAACGTAGCCCCTGAGGAGATGGACGTTTATGACCCTAAAGGGCTGAAGAAGCACGTTGACTTCCATCCCGATGCGCGTGCTGCCCTGCAAGGAGTGCGGGAGTGGGGCTTCGTGGACGTCTTCCGGATGCACCATCCCGATGAGCCGGAACAGTACACCTTCTGGGACTACAGGGTGCCCAACGCACTGGACCGGGGGATGGGCTGGCGCGTTGATCACATCTGGGCCACCGAGCCGCTGGCTCGTCAATCCAGCGCTTGCTGGATTGACATGGACGCGCGGCGGGCGGAACGACCCTCGGATCACACTTTTCTGGTGGCCGAGTTCGCCCTCTGAAGGCAGGGTACATGGCCATACAATAATGGGCCTTCTGGGCTGCCTTTCCCTTTTGGTCAGGAGAGCATGAGCCAGATGTGATCGTTCGGGTGCATTTTGATTGCGGCCAAGGAACATCAGTGACTCATGTAGAGATGCCAATGAGTAGTCAGGAAAATCTCCAACCTGAGTTGAGGCAAAAGGCCAATGATCTCTTGCGCCGACTCTCGCCGTCAGAACGCGAGGCACTGCTAATCAAGTGCTGGATGTCACACGATGCGCGGTGGTTCATGGCAGTCGCCGGGGAGTTCGGCATGCAAGTCGTGAACCGTCTCAATCGAATCGCCGCACATGAGATTGGCAAGGTTGAAGCCCAACGCGTTGTTCGGGCGTTACAGCTGCCCTCTGTGACGACCGCGGATGACTATCTCTTGGCACAAGAGATGTTCATTGGCCTCTTCGGACCTGACCTGATTGACTATCGTGTAATCAAGGTTAGTGACGCTGCGTATCAGATACATGTACAGCGCTGTTTTGCCAACGAAAACGCAGTGCGTGCAGGTATCGCTGACCGTTTTGAATGTGGTGTCTTTGCGCGCATCACCGGCTGGCTCGAAGCCTTAGGCTTGGAGTATGAAATGACCCCGTCGTTAGGGAAATGCTTAAAGGTCGAAGGATGGGAATGCATTTACACTCTCAGCTTTACAACAGAACTACCATCGGCGGGCGTCCCAGCTACAGATCAAGAATAGCCACACCGGCACATAGCATAGACCTGAGCGGCTCACGGGGTTTATCCTGAACGAGATCGAATGGTTTGCCCAGATTCCACCGTAGTAGAAAGGAGAAGAGACTGAAATGGAAACTCGACCTTTTGGTAGCACTGGCGAGCATTTCCCCATACTCTCTTTTGGGGCCCAGCGCGTCGTGGATGAACACGACTGCACTGAGGAAGAAGCCCTGGCTATTCTTAACAGAGCGATAGACCGGGGCATTCGCTACTTTGACACAGCCTGGGTTTACTCAATGGCGGAGTCGGAGAGACGCGTTGGGCTGGTGGCCAAGGACCGCCGCCAGGAGATGTGGATCGCAACCAAGGTCATTGACCGCACCCGGGATGGCGCCCTGCGTCAACTGGAGCAAAGCCTCACTCGTCTGCAGACTGACTATGTGGATGAGTGGCGGTTGCACAACATCTATAGTCGCGAGGAACTGGACAAATGCTTCGCCCC
>JBFFDV010000056.1:0-11673 GCA_041559215.1 Anaerolineae bacterium
CCTGGGCCTCTGACTGCAGATAGTTGACAACCACGCTGGCGCCCTCCCTGGCGAAAGCCAAGGAGATAGCACGACCAATACCGCGACTGGCTCCAGTTACAATGGCAACTTCGTCCTGCAGCTTCATACATGACCTCCTGAGCTTTGAAGCAGACCGTCTCTGTGCCCATCAGAAGCCTCGAAAGATGAGCGGAAAATGGTACTGATAGAAGGGCACAAGAGTGCTGGCCATCAACCTCGTCGGGTTGTCGTGGTCATCGTAAACATCAGCCCAATTGGTGATAGTGAAACCTGCGACCGAAGCGGTCACCGTCACCCCATAGGTGATGGTAACGGGCGAGCCAATGTCTATAGGCCCCGCCCAGGTGATGACTCCACCCTCCTCGGTTCCCGTTCCGCCCCCCTTGATGGAGAGAGAATCAGAGATGTAAGTAGTGTGATTGGGAATAGGGTTCACAAGCCTGGCGGAGGGGGCAGGGGCGACTCCCACATTGCGCATAGTAATGGTGTAGGACAAAGGATCGCCTGGTCTGGCGATTCCTTTGTCCACCTCCAGACTGGAACCGGACATGTCGGCCATATTAACCCCGGTTCTCGCCGAGCGATCGAAGGCGATGCGATGCTCATCGTAGCCGATATCGGCCACGTTGGTAATGATCGTGCCGGAGGGCAACGGGTCAACCACAGTTATCTGGTAGCTGATGCTGACCATCTCACCGGGAGAGAGGTCCCCATCCCAGGAGACCCGCCTGCTGACCGAGTCGTAGATGGCTGGCGGCGACAGGGTATCGGTCACATAACTGGTCTCAAGGGGCAAGGTATTGGACAGGTAAGCCGTGACCGTCTCCCAGCCATCGTTATTCAGGCTCAGAGTATAGGTCAGGGTGTCACCGCTCGACACCACGTTCCGATCAGTGGTCAGCGCCGATGTCCCCAGCCAGCTCAGCCAGCCAATAATCCGCTCCATTACTCGGTCGGTAGCGGCGGCGTCCAGGGCTTCGAAGGGGAAGGCGAAGAAGACCGTCCGGTAGGTCGGTGTATCGTGAGCCAAACCGACAGCCAACCCCTGATCGCCGCGGAATGCCACATCGCTCCAAACGGTGGGGGTGAGCACATCGCTGTAATTTGCGAAGGGATAAACCAGATCGTAGGGCCCCAGGTTGTCACCGACAAGGCTGCCAGGCTCGCCAACCGCCAAGGTGGTGGTCATGTCCTCGGTGTAGCTCAGAACACCGAGATAGTCTTCACCGAAGGACGTCAAACCCCTGGTGTACAGGTAATCCTGGCCGGAGAAGAAGAGGCTTCCACCACCGTACAGATATGTAGAAAGTCTAGTCTCGTCGTCGGCAGTCAAGGTCTGGTACCAGTCGTAGCTGGTGAACCAGATAACGACGGGATAGCGTTGCAAGACTTCAAGAGAGGGGCTTTCCCAAGGCCACCCATCGTTCACCTCCCAATAGTCATAAGGGGAGCCGTTGTTGTCCAGAGCCTGCTGGTAGTGGCTCTCCTCGTCATACCAACGATCATCATCAACGAGGAGGATTGGGGCTGGGGTTTTGGTCGTCACCGTAGCCGAGGCCACCAGAGTCGGCGAGACGACCAGGTGAGCTGTCAGGATAGTGGTATCGATGGCATGCCAGCCCTCCCCAGCCGGGATGTCCACCCACAGGTCAATGTTGGCGGAATCGCAAGCAGCAAGTTCAACTGTGTCCGGTGTCACTGTGGTGAGCCAGGCATAAGCGCCAGGCGTCAACTTATAGGCGGATACTGGTCCTGCCTCGCCAGTGTTCCGCAGGCGCACAGTGTGACTCACCGTCGTCGCTGGCAGACCGATCTCTGTCAAGGCCGTAGGGAACAATTCCACGCCAAGCACCTGCCGGGGACTCATCAACCAATCAATCGCTCGCTCCATCACCTCGTTACGAGCCTCTCTCTCGTTGATAGCCTCAAAGCCAAAGGAGAGATAGGCCACACGATAGGGTAGGCACAATCCAACTCTTTGGCCGCCAGAGCCATTATCATGATATTGGATAATAGACGTAGCGTAGTCCAGATCGGCGACGGCGATCTCATCGGGATAAAGCTGGTTGTCGGCTCCATCGCCGCCCTCGATGAGCAGACTCAAACCCTCCAGGATATCGCCCGTGATACCCGCAAGGCTGCGTGTACCGGCATCGTCGGCCACGTAGCTGGCCTTCAGGTAATCCCGATATTCAGGAGACCAGGTCAAAGTGGACCCTCCACCATCCCAGTATCCTACGTCCTGCCCCGTGAGAAAGAGCTGCCCGCCTGCATCGAGATAAGCGACCAGGGCTTCCCAGGCCATTATGTAGCCCGGCGAGTCCTCCGGGCAGGACCAGATGACGATATCGTAGGGCAGGAGCTCATCTGCACTAGGCACATCGTTTGTCGTCCCGAAAGGTTCATGAATGGTCCAAAGGTCGTACAGATAGTTCAGATCATCGAGAGCTTGCCCAAAGTAGCCAATTTCGCTGCCGCCATACCAGGCGCCGCTGTCGACCAGAAGGATCGTAGGGGCTGTGGACAACGCGAGGTCACGAGTGGTAGCCTCCCCCACAGCGATAGGTACATCGTAAGCCCAGCCCACTCGATGACCAGGACTTTCGACACGTATGTCATACGTTCCCGCTGGCAACGCCAGACTGTATAACCCCGTGGCTGGGTCGGTTTCGGTGCTGGCTGGCGCGCCGGAGACGATCACTCTAGCCGAGAGATAAGCCCCGGTGCCGACCTCTGTCACCCGCCCTACGAGAGCGCCCACAGGCAAAGGGTCGAGAGCGAAATCCCGGCCCGTGGTCGTCCCCGTGACGATGACCACATTGTAGGCGATCGAGGGCTCATAGGCGAAGGCAGTGGCCGTCATATCGTAGGTATCGGGGGCTAAGGCCAGGGAATAATGCCCCTCACTGTCGGTGGTGGCTTGCACCGAAGACCCTCCGCCACGAGGGGTAGCAGTCATGAGTGCTCCAGCCAGCGGTGCCCCATTAGTCGAGTCAGTGACCCCCCCATTCAGGAAACCGGCGTTGCTAACGGCGGTCACAGCGTTGTAGGCGTCGATGCGCCCCCAGCCGTAGGCATTGTTGGGGATTGGGTCCCCCAGGCCCACGGCTGTACTGGTAATCACCCCCTCCGTCTCGGTGATGGTCAAGGTCGGCTGCGCCTGAAACAGAAGAGCGGCCAGGCCTGTGACGTGGGGAGCGGCCATAGAGGCGCCCTCTTTCTCCCCATAGCTTCCACCTGGAAGGCTGGAGCGGACATCGACGCCGGGAGCGGAGACCTCGGGTTTGATCTCAGACCACGGGGAGGGGCCACGGCTGCTGAAAATGGCGATATAATCGTCACTGTCTGTCGCCCCTACGGCGAAGGACTCAGGGTAGCTGGCCGGTGAACCGACCGAGTATCCGCCCGGCCCGTAGTTGCCAGCGGAGAAAACGGGGAAGATCCCCGCTGCACGCAAGGCCTGGACATCCGGCCGGAAAGTTTCCAGGTAACCGTTCTCACTGCCCCACGAGCTATTGACGACATCTGGGGCGTCATCCGTGCCCGGATTTCCATCCGGATCGAGCAACCATTGGAAGCCAGCATGGAGCCAACTGTCGTAGGTGTAGCCCCGGTCATGGAAGACCTTGGCCGCGATCCAGCGAGCGCCAGGGGCCACTCCGATGGCCGGGTCCCCCCCACCCACGATGGTGCCCATAGTGTGGGTACCATGGCCGTGGCCATCGTCGGGATAGATGTAACCTTCGTCTGTGGCGCAATACCAGTTGCCGAAATGTCTGTGCAACCCATGAGGGTCGTAGCCCCGATACTTGGTCTGAAGGGCGGGATGTTGCCAATCCACACCGGTATCCATATTGGCTACCACCACACCGGTACCATCTATATCCAGAGCTTGCCAGACCAAGTCCGCCCGGATTTTGGCGATGTTCCACTCCACGGTGCTACTTGCCTGTATCCCGTCCTCCGCTTCCCCCTCTTCCAAATATCGTTTGTGGTCGGCGCGAACGACCTTTACCTCAGGGCGTGCCGCGAGGGACAGGAGAGTCTCGAGATCACCTTCGACGGCCAGGCCGTTGAATATCCAGTAAGGGGTATAGCGTCGCACTTTTCCAGCTGCGCGCTGTATATCCAGGTAAGCCCGCACCTCTACTTGCGAACGCTCAGCCGTGGCCTGTAGCGCTGTGATCACTGCCCGCCTGCGCTGCAAGGCACTCACCTGGTCCGCCGTAGCGGCCGTAAGATCGGCTTCCTCCCTCAGGTAAACAATAAACGGAACCGTCTCCTCCTCGCCTTCTAATACCCGCTTGAGAAGAGTAGGTTCGATTCGGCGCAGGATTTCAGGGGCAATGGACGATGCGGATTGGCCATCGGGCTCCAGCCCTGCATCTGCACCCTTGACCGGAGGTGGAGGAGGGGTAGCCCCAGTTGAGGAGGGGAGAAAGGCCAGCAGTACGAATAAGACCAATACAAGATGGAGAGCCTTGTGTGCAGGTTTCTGTATCATCGCCTCACCTCTATCAAGTCGGTGCTCTGCCGACGTGCATTGTAACACACTTTGACCTAGACGGGAAGTTCGCTCATACCTCCACGCAGCATTAGCCTAGGCTGTCAAAAGCGGAGAATCTGGATCCCCTTTGGTCTCGTGAGGCAGCCAGGTGGCCGTGGCGAAGAAAGCGAGTGCAGCAGGGGCACTCGGCATCACAAAGATGGGCATCATCTGGTCGGTGGATCTGCAAATCGAGACAGCGATGAGACGAGCAATGAAGAACGAGAGGCCCTTAAGGGATCAAAGGCACCCATAGCGGTCCCATGCCAATCAATATCCAGACTTTTTTCCAGTCACGCTTTCGACTTCGATCTTGACGACTGCTACACTATTGAGAGCATCTTCACGATACTCGTATGACTGACCCGAATAGCGTTCCACGATGACATTCAACGCCATCCTCTTCTCCTCCGGGTCACCGACGAGAAAAGCTCTCCCAAAACCAATAACACTACGGTATTTGGTATCCCAATTACAGGGGGTTGCTGATCTTATGACTTCGTGATCGATATCCATCTCAAAGCAGACGTTGTTATTTCGCTTGAGGACCTCGATCTTCTTGCCCTCGGGGGCAGAATGAAAATAAAGGCAATCATCTTTGTAACCGAAATTGACCGGAACGATGTATGGAACATCGTTTTCGGAGAAGCCGACCCTGCAAACAGTCGCCCTGTCTATTATAGCTTCTATCTCGTGCTTATCTTTGATCTCCTTATCTTGTCTCCTCATTTCGGCTCACCTTTGCGTGCCACTACCACAAGCCTCTTAGCCGTATGATCATACGGGGCACCCTTAACATCCCCGTATACATCCACTCCGGCAAAGCCGCATTCCTTTAACAATGCGCTCAGTTCAACCGCTGAGTAAAGGCGAAGGGAGATTTTTACCTCGCGTTTTTCTCCGTCTTTTACTATGATCCAACGGTTCTCAATCCAGCCCCAGTTGTTGCTGACTTTGCGTTCCTCCAAGAGAATGATGCCGTCTTCCTCGTGCCAACCTCGCTCTTGGAAGACCCGAGCAACGACTTCTTTGCCCGCCATGTCCATGAGAAACGCACCATCAGATCTGAGTGACCGATACACATTCATTACCACCCGGCGGTCACCCTCTGGATCCTCAAAGTAACCAAAGGAGGTAAACAGATTTATCGCCGCATCGAAAGCCTCGGGTCTGCAAAAAGCCCTCATATCATCTTGGACGAATTCAACGTTCAACCCTTCCGCTTCGGCCTGTTTGCGCGCCCTCTCCAGATATGCTGCTGTCCTGTCCACCCCTGTCACGCGAAATCCACGGCGTGCCAACTCAAGAGAGTGCCTCCCCACCCCACAACATAGATCGAGCACCCTCGCTTCCGGGTTGATTCGGAGCAAGGACACAATATCTTCAACCTCTGTGGGAGCATCTGACCACCGGCGCTCGCTAAACAATACGGGAGCCACCGTCTCCCAGAAGAAATCTTCCTCATACCACGGTTTTCCTTCTTCCACACTGAGAACTCCTTTCAAAGGCAAGCATCCTAGCCGAGGGGCCATTACAAGCGCTCAAGCGCGGCGCTCCGGACGTCGAGGGGAAAAGCCATAACAGGATAGCAGTGACGTGGAACTGAGAAACTCATCAGCATCATCTCGATAGCTGGGCATCGGACTGTGGACCTAAGCTGGCGTCGTCTCAACCGGGTCTAGACCCTCAGTCGGTTGCATCTCTGTGAGAACTGGCGTGGCAACTCAACCTGCCTTCTCCCCATTTACCACCGCCTAGATGCGCGCTACTAGCCAGAGGTACCACAGCGCGCTGGCGACAAAGGTGCCCAGCAGCGAAAAGCCAGCTATCGCACCCAAGATCAGCGTATGACGCAGATAGATACGGAACCGTCGGGCGATGACCACTTTCGAGATCATGATCAGGACTGCTACGGTCCCCAATACCGCGTGTGACGTAACGCGCAATGAGTAGAGCCTGAAGCCAGCACTTGTGATACAAAGGATGGCAACCACAACAGCGAGACCTAGCGCAACATCTCCCTCCCAGCGATGCCAGCTACGCAAACGTCGTAGCGGAAGGGGAAAAGACTTCAAGTATCCACGAAGACGGAGACCCACCAGAGCCTGAACAATAGCTAGAGCAAACACCACCGTAGTCAGAATCGATTTTAGCATTAGCACCGACATCGGCATCACCCCCTTCGATAGTAGACGGAGAACTGTGCAGCTATCATAGCCTATCTCTATACCACTGTCAAACACAAACCTCATCCACTCACCTCGGTCTGGTTGAGTCTCTTGAGAGTTCTCTTAGATTGCTGTATGATGGCCCTTGAGATGATTAGCCTGGATACTTCTAGAGTTTTCGTGCAGACATTGACAGTGTGCCCTCCAGGTGGACATAGCCCATCGCCTATCTTGCCTGCAGCTGAAGGGCGGCGCTTTCTTTAAAGCGAAACCCCATCCCCTGCGCGGGGCCGGGAATCCGGGAGTGACCGAGGAATGTTCAGTCCAGGAGAAAATCAGACGATGCGAGGGCTCAAAGTAGACTTGGACGGATTGCAGGTTGCCTTTGAGAATACCTCGTGGGAGATGAGCTATTACCTGGGTCTGGAAACCGGCCAGGTGAATATGATCACAGACTGACTTCAAGGAGGTGTTACTGTTTGAGCTCGTTGGCGGATGAGGAATAGTGAGTCTCTGGATCCTGACACTTCTTGAGTCAGGTCAACGGCTGTCCTACCCAATGGAGGAGCCGGCTGGCAGGAGGAAGTGCCTGAGCCACCATCCTGTTGGATTACTCGGTGCGGTCCCCCGCTTGAGAAGAAAGTCGGCTGAGCACACTCATGGTATGTCGTCCATTCCCAGGCGTCGAGATAGCGCCGTCCCTACGGCCTCGTGGTCACTCCAGGGTTGCTCCGTGGTGCCGAAACACATAGACTTCTCATGCCCTTTGCCCGTGATGACCACCAGGTCTCCCTCGTCGGCCATGTCTATGGCGAACTGGATGGCCTCACCACGGTCGCCGATGCACCAGTAGTCAACTCCTTCTCGTCTGCCTGCCCTCTCGCACCCCGCGGCGATCTGTGCCATGATCTGCCCCAAATCCTCGGTGCGCGGATCCTCGGCGGTGATCACCACTCTGTCCGCCAGCCGCCCCGCTATCTCCCCCATCACCGGTCGCTTCTCCCGGTCCCGCAAACCTGCGCAACCGAAGACCACGGTGACTCGCCCTTTGGTCATCGCTCGCGCCGCCTCCAGCGCGTTCTGGAGCGAGTTAGGGGTGTGGGCGAAGTCAATGACCACCTGGAAAGGCTGCCCCAGATCTATCCCCTCCATCCTACCAATCACCTGGCTGACCGTTCCTATCCCTTCCTGAATATGGGGAACAGGAACATCCTGGGAGAGAGCCACCGCGATTGTGGCCAGGGCGTTGTAGACGTTGAACTGCCCGACCAGGCGCATCTCGATGGGGAAAGAGCCCTGCGGCGTCAGTGCGGTGAAGGAAACCCCTGAGGAGGAAAGGACGATATCCCTGGCCGTGACCTGAGCCTGGCCCTGAAGGCCGTAGGTCACTTGCTCATCCGCCCGAATGTCCCTCAGGTAAGCAAAGGAGTCGTCATCCACGTTCAGAACCGCCACTTTCCGCGTGTCCGGCTTGCGAGCCGACGTCGCCAGGCTGCGGAAAAGGCGGGCCTTGGCCTCCCGATATTCCTGGAAGCTACCGTGATAGTCCAGATGCTCGTGGGTGATGTTGGTCACGACGGCCAGGTCGAAGTCGCAGGCCGTGACCCGATGCTGCGCCAGGCCATGGGATGTGGCTTCCAGCACGGCATACTCCGCTCCCCCCTCCACCATCTGCGCCAGGTATCCCTGTATCTCCAGTGCGTCGGGGGTTGTGGTGTGCAGACCGGTATCATACTGAGCATCGCCGATGACGGCGTTCACGCTGCTTATCAGCCCCGCTGTATGCCCTGCTGCCCTAAAGACCGACCAGATAAGGTTGACCGTCGTGGTCTTACCATCGGTGCCGGTAACTCCGATAACGCGCAATTTCCTTGTTGGGAAACCGTGGAAGGCAGCGGCCAGGTGAGCCAGGGCCTCTCGAGAATCGGGAACCAGGATGCGAGGCAGCGCATGCCTTTCCCCTGACGGTGACCTCTGGTATCGGCCGTCCTCGATCACTATCGCGACTGCTCCAGCCTCGATGGCCTGGGGTATGTAGTCGTGGCCGTCGAACTCCAATCCCTTGAAAGCCACGAAGAGGTCGCCTCGCTTCACCTGGCGCGAGTCGAAGGCCAGGCCCCCAACCACGATATCTCCTGCCTCTCCCTCCACCTTCCAGGGCAGAGCGGAGAGCAACTCGCCTAGCTTCATCCTCACCACGAAACACAGGGATCCTTACATAGAGTGCTGAATGGATACAGCCCATTATAGCATAGCTTTCCGTGAAGTGCCTATCGGCAATTAGGCAGGGGTGCAGTCCGCTTCCCTCTAAGCTGACGTAGCTCAATGCACTTTGGGAATCTACTCACGTAAGGAGCTTCCTTGTTCGTAGTGTGCGCTTCAGCGCATCTCAAGGGCTGAAGCCCTCACTACAAGCGCGTTTCGCACCCCAGCAGAGCGTTTAAGCCATGGGGGGAAGTTACGGCATCATTTAGCAGGAGTACATAAAGCCGTGCTGGTCAATTGGAGCAGTCCCGCTGGGCAGGGAACACTTACCCGCAGAACTGGAAGCAAAACCAGAGCACAGTGATTTTCTAAGTAACCTCGGTTACACCGGGCGGAAAGCCAGTTTCAACCGCAACTCTAGTTCATCCTGAGATACTGTGAGAGTACATTGGAAAGGCTCGCCAGGATCGAAACTGTCCAGCCCCACCCGCACTTCGTCAATCGTTGGAGTGAACTTGGGAAGGTCAGCTTTCTCCCAAGCTGGGTCGTCTGTCGGCGCTCTGATGGTGAGAGCTGATGCGAACTCGAAGCACAGTTCTCGTTCACCACTAACCCTCAGCGGGATGATCGCCTCAGGTGCTAGTGCCAGTTCATCCAACGCGCTCGATGGCGCGCCGGGAATGTGACACTCCACCAGGTTCAACTCTCGTATCATGGCCAAGCCCAGGCCACGAGCTACCTCCTCCTGGATCGCTTCCCGGTCAACGCCCATACCTTGGAGCGTAGCGGCGATTTGGGCCAAAGCTTCCTCGCTGCTGAGTATCTCGTGTCCTTCTACGATCTTCTCCAGGTCGAAGTCGGCGGTCAACTCGACTTTCATCAGAGGCGACGCGCCTTTCCTCACCGTTATTTCCGCCTTGAAACGCCAGTTCGGTTCTCCGACCATCTCCGCCAGAAGCTCGTCGCGCTGTTGGGCCGCGAGCCGCATCTTCTCAAGCGCGGTGCCCATAGCGGCCAGCCCAGCCATCGCCTCCTGAACCGCCCCCAACTCCTCCAGCGGCGGCAGGTCGTCCATGGCCTTCCGCGCCTCGGCCATCGCTTTCTCCATATCCTCAGCCAGACCCTCAAAGCCGGGCATTTCAGGCTCGTCGGATTTACCCTCGATCATGCTTCACCCGCCTACCTTGACGTCTCTAGCAAGCAGTATATGTGGACTTGAACAAGCTGTCAACTGTGCCAATTTGACAAATTCTGGACTCTGTGCTATCACAGACCAGCGAACACATGGAGCTTACGGTGCGCGATAAACCCTCGATCAGCAGGATCCTATCCCTACTCTTGCTTCTACTCCCAGTCAGCACCGCATGTGTGGAGATTAGCACGACCGCCAGCCCGACTACTCCCAGCGCAACCGCTCTGCCCACGGCAACGTCCTCACCGACAATGACGCCCACGCCAATCATATCCCCCGAGGAGGCTAAGGTGGAGGAACTCCTCGCCAGCATGACTACGGAGCAAAAGGTTGGCCAGCTATTCGTGGTTTATTTCGCCGATCCCTATTTTTCACCGGCCCTGGAGCAGATGATCACCGAATATCATATCGGCGGGATCATCATCTTCGGCCGAAATGTCACCAATTTGGCCGACCTGACCCGCTTGATCAATGACGCCCAAAATGCGGCTATCAGCTCCGAGCCCGGGATTCCCCTCTTCGTCGCCACAGACCAGGAAGGATGGCCCGTGTTCCGCCTGCGAAACGGGGCTACGATTTTCCCCAGCAACATGGCCGTCGGTGCCACCGACTCGGTGACGGATGCTCAACTGATGGCCAGCACCATGGCCACGGAGATGAAGGCGGTGGGCATCAACATGAACCTGGCGCCGGTGATGGATGTGAACAGCAACCCAGCCAACCCCATCATCGGCATCCGCTCCTTCGGCTCCTCGCCGCAATTGGTCTCACGCCTGGGCAAGGCGATGATTGAGACATATCAGGCGCAGGGAATCATCGCCACGGCCAAGCACTTCCCTGGCCATGGAGATACGAGCTTAGATTCCCACCTGTCCCTGCCCACCATTGCCCATGATTTGGCTCGCCTGGAAGCGGTGGAATTGCTCCCGTTCAAAGCGGCGATCTCCGCCGGTGTTGATTGCATCATGACTGCACATGTCACTGTCCCCGCCCTGGATCCGACACCCTACCGCCCAGGGACTTTGTCATCCCCGATACTGGAAGGGCTGCTGAGGGAGCAGATGGCCTTCGAGGGGCTCATCGCCACCGACTCTCTGGGGATGAGAGCCCTTACCGATGAATATGATGTAGCCACAGCAGCCGCTCTTGCTTTTCAGGCTGGGGCGGACCTGCTGATGTTTGGCGATGACCCTGGCCATGATCCCTCGGAACAGATCCCTGCCTATCAGAGGGTTCTGGAACTGGTGGAGAATGGTACTGTTCCCATGAGCAGGCTGGATGATGCGGTGCGCCGCATTCTACTGTTGAAGGCCAGGCGTGGTATTCTGGACTGGCAGACGGTCGCGATAGACCGCCTCCCTGAGCTCTTGGGCACTGCCGAGCATCTGGCTGCAGCCCGCCAGGTGGCCCTGGATTCCATCACCTTGCTAAGAGATGATGCACACTTGCTGCCGTTAGATCCTTCATCCCCCATCCTGGTGGTTTATCCACAAGGTGGGGAAGGTCTGGGCGAGGCGATGCAAGGATACGGCTCAAATATC
>JBFFDV010000057.1:0-11632 GCA_041559215.1 Anaerolineae bacterium
CGTCTCCATGTTCTGGACCTGGGCCACCACTCGTTCCAATCTCTCCTCCAACTCCTCCTCGGAGCACTCCCGGGGAGAGTCGAAAGGAGTGGGGTTGGACCAGCCGAAGCAGAGCACATCGTGCTCCTCATCCAGAGCTATGACCTCTTCCTCCCCGAAGATGACCTGGGGGTTGGGGTCAGCCCTGATGACGTCATCAATGGAGAACTTGTCATCGTTGCCCGGGCTGATGATCACCTTGCACTTAGGGGGTACACGGTCGGGAACGAGGCTCAGCCAGGTCTTGACGATCTCACATTCCATTTTCTCAAAGACGTCTTCCTTATACTGGTCGTCCACGGCCATGCGCTCCACTTCCTCTGAGGTGGTGCGGTAGGGTATATAGGTAATCATGCGGCATTTCTTCTCAAATTCGGGAAGTTCATCCTCGGACAACAGGTGGGCATCGCCGTAGAAGGTGGCGTCATACTTACCATCGGGCCTTTCGACGATGGGGATCAGAAGCTTTCCGGTCATATCGCCACTTATGACTAGAGCATCCAGATCGAAGTATTTGGCGGCGTTCAGGAATTTTCGCCATACCGTCTCCGAGCCATGTAGGTCGGTGGAGAAGAGAAACTTTGTCTTGGCCATTAGTTTACCATCCTCTCTGTATTCTTGTGTGCGAACAAGGGATTGTATCCCATACGGGCGGCCTATGAGCGCCTATTTCTCTAATTATACCACTGTTGGTCCCAATTGCCAAGTTTGATTATTCAGCAGGAAGGGCGTAGAATTTGTGAATTGAGGTAGGTTCCCTCTGATGGGGCGAGCAAATATGCTGTCGCTTGATTCATGTCCTGAGCTCGCCGAAGGATGCAATCCAGCGGCTTGCGGGATTCGTAATCCCGTCACAGCGCGGAAGTGGCTTCCCAAAACCTATGCAAGGGCCATGATTTTGCGCGCTTAGCATCAATAATCAAAATGATAGGAGGTAGTTCGATGTATAACAGGATACTGGTTCCTCTGGATGGGTCCAAACTGGCGGAAGGGATAATGTCTCACGTCGAGGCCGTGGCCGCTGGTCGCGAGGCCGAGATCATCGTCTTGGAGGTGCTTCCCGCCACCGGAGTGATAGCCGATGTAGCGAGGCAGGAACGGCAGGAAGCTGATGAATATCTGGAGGGAGTGGAGAAAAGGCTTCGCGAAAAGGGTATCAACGCACGCTATACTATCAGACATGGAGCAGATGCAGCGGCGGAGATCGTTGACTATGCCGAGACGAACGATGTTGACTTGATCGCCATGTCCACTCACGGTCGCAGTGGCGTCAGTCGCTGGGTATTTGGCAGCGTAGCTTCCAAGGTGCTGCGAGGTACGAACAAGCCCATTCTGCTCATCAGGCCTCAAGAGGCCCCAGTAGCGGCGGGCTAGATAGCACGTGGCCTCGTTGGCAATGAAGAGTTAGAGCCTATCCGAAAAGTCTTTAGCCTAGGGCCTTGTGCGCGTAAAAGCCGCCCACCCTTCGATCCTCCTGCTGCGCTCAGGACAAGATGGGCTCAGGACAGGCGGGGCTATGCTACTAGTTTCTGGATAGGTGCTTAATTGAGCCAGCGGCGGGGATGAGTTCGCTGGGGCTCTGTTCGTTGTATTTCTCCGTTAGCATGCGCTAGCCCCAAAGTCTCCCAAACTGCTCTTCACAGTCTCTTGACAACACTCTGGGTTAGGAATCAACCCGTCGTCTATGAAGAGCGCATTTTCAGGCAGCATTTGGGGGAGAGTGAACAGTGGCTTTCACTCCTGGAGATCATCGGGCTCTTTGCGCTGCTCTCTTATCTTCGCCACAAGCTTCCTGGCTGCTACGTTGGCCGTCAGGTTCAAAAGGGGCACGTTGATCTGGCGCAAGCAGAGTACGCACAGGCATGCTTCTCCCAAGTTCTTGACCACTACCCGCCCTTCGCGGTAGACGAGGTCGATGTCGCCGACCTTGCGCCGACGGGCGGTCGCCACTCCAGCTATGGTCTGGGTCAAGGTCAGACCAACGGTCGAGAGGATTGTCTCATCAAAGAGGTCGGGCAGGGCAGACGCGGTCACTTGCCCTTCGCTGTCGTAGAGGCAACAGCCGATCACCCCCGCCACAGCGTTGATGTCTTCTAGGATTTCTTCCATCATCTCTCCTCCTTTACTCAACTCAGCTGCATGCGGTGGCGTGACGTCGTCTTGCACCCGAAAGGTTCCCCATTTCTGACACAACCCTAGAAGTGTCAGCGCAGAGCCAGACTATCTCGAGGCAACCGATCCGTAGTGGATGATCACTCAGGTCTAGTCTTTTCGCTCTTCCGTCATCATGCGCCAGATGCCGAATCCGCCCACGGTATCCTCGGTCTCCACCGGCTCGTACCACCTCTTCTTGGGGCCTATCCTGGAGCGCATCTTCCAGCCTCTGCTCTTGGGCGTGGCCTCGATCTGAGCTAACAGTTCATCAAGCCTGCTCACGACGGTGCTCCTCTCGCTGTCTGACAGGGCCTCCATCGTCGGCAGTAGATCCTTGATGCCTTGCAGGTTGGTGGTCACGGTGTACCAGAACCCCCAGTCCTTGGACAACAAAGTTGCTATGTACCTGGCATTGATAGCATCTTCCGTGTCCTCGTCCGCCAGTTGATGACGGAAGAGGAGCATTAAGGTGTCCTTTAGGTCTTTGTCGCTAAAGCTCACTATCTGTAGCTTTTCCAGCAGGAGATCGGCGGGGCTCAGCGTGAGGGGATGGACCTCCAATCGGCCCCGGAAATCCAGGCGATGGTTGGCCACCATCAACTTGTCAAAGAACACGTCCACGAAGAACCACCCTTTCTCATGGAAGTATATCTGCCTCTCAGACGCTGCTGAGGACAGGGTGGTCTTTCTCTTCTGATAGCCAAGGTCCTCGAAGAACCCGTGCACCTGTTTCCGCTGCTTCTTATAGGTCATAAAATCCAGATCGGTGAACTCCTGTTCACCCTCTCCCAGCCTGCCCAGCCTCCGGCCCAAATCTTCATACTCCACAGTGCACAACCTTATGCCCACGCCTCCCATAGCCCGCAAGACTAGCCCCTGCTTTGCGCCCTCCTCAACGATGCTGCGCGCCTCGTCGAGGAATACCGACGAGGGGACGATACCTCCCCACTCCTCCGGCATGCGAATCTGCCTGGCTTCTTCCTCCATCCGTTGTAGCCACACCATCTCTTCCTTACCTCCTATCTTCACATTAAGTAGAGCAGCCCCAGTCCCAGAATCGATACTATAGCGAACTCAATGACCACATTTCTGGCCAGCCCTCCCCTCAAATGCTGCCTAGCTAGGCCGCTGGTGACGTAGAAAACGAGAAGAAGAAATATGCCCCCCGCTAGATCGCTCAGGCTGAGGTGGTTCAAGGCCCAGGCAGTCTCCCCCAAAAGGATACCCACTATGAGAGCGTATAGCCAGGTGCGTCTTACCTCCCCTTTCGAGGCGTGACCGCGGAGAAGTTCCGCGCCCAAGGCAGCGCCCAACGTTAGGATTGCCGTAGCTGATAGGAGGCTACGGGCCCGAGCACCGTAGATTAGGGTGCAAAAAACGAAGATAGCTAGATAGACTGCCAGGTTCAAGCCCCAGCGGGCTATGTGGTAATAACGATCCCGTGGCTCAATAGTATGATATTGAGCGATGATTATCAGGGACAGGACAAGACCTGTCAGAGCCAGGCCACCCAGCCAGAAGAACTTATCCGGAGACAGGGGCAGGAGGAAAAGAGAAAACAGGGTAAAGGCGCAAGGCAAGCCCCAAAAAGAGAAGCTATATCCCCTGTCTGTGTTGTGAGCGTGAGGATGGGAGCGCACTATAGAGTCCGTTCCTGTCCCAGCCAGGATCACCAGAATGGCCCCAATGAACCAACGACTGGATAGATAGATGGTTGTGGGAACACCGAGGGCGACAAAGGAGACGATCCTGGTCGGAAGCTCGATGACTTGGGTTACAACCAGTCCCAAGAGAATTAGACTCACCAGGATGCTCAACCTGTCGTAACGAGGCATCTAGGCCATACCTTGCACTTAACTGCAGGCAGCGAACAGTGAGTTCACAGCCAAATTCGTTGGACACTTAACCCATTATCAGATGGGAAGTACACAAAACTCGGGTATTAGTCACAAAGGCGGTCGAAGCGAAGTTCCCTCCGCCATCAAGGGGAGGGCTAGGGTGGGGGTGAGCAATGGGAGAGTTGCTTATATCACCCTCCCCCAGCCCCTCCCATCGAGGGAGAGGAGCTAGAAGCAACGTATTTCGCTCATCGAAAGTCCCCGAACTCTGTGTGCTTGGATTCTACAATCTTCCTTTGTCTTTGTCAAATCCGTATGGTATAATCTCCCCCGGTTTGAGCCTATGGAGTTTCCTATGATGGCCCTTTACGCCCTATTAGGGTTACTGAGCGGGGCTTTGCTGAACGTGGCCGCTGATCATCTCCCCCAGCGACGTTCGATTCTGAGTCGGGCACGGTGTCCCTATTGTCAGGGAAAATGGGGTTTGCTAGACACCGTCTCATTGTTCAGCTTTCTGCTCATGCGGGGGCGGTGCCCTCATTGTGGTGCACCTCATCCCTGGCGGAGACCGATACTGGAACTGATGACGATGTTCACCTTTGCCTTCTATTGGCAACGATATGGCCTCACGCTGAGATTGATCCTGATTACCGTGTATACATGTGTCCTCTTCCTCGTCTTCGTCATTGACCTTGAGCAGCGCCTGATACTACGCGTGGTTATCTTCCCTGCCATCGCGGTTGCCATGTTGGGCAGCTTTGTTTATCCCGGAATGAGTCTGCGTCGTGCGCTGGTAGGTGGCGCTTTCGCCTTTATCTTCTTCTATCTGGTGGTGATCATTGGTAGGTTGGCTTTCAAAGGGGCGGTCATGGGCGGAGGTGACGTGAACCTGGCCGCCTTCATCGGGCTGATCACTGGTTTCCCTGATGTTATCCTGGCCTTGATTATCGCCGTTTCCTTGGGAGGTTTGGTCTCCCTGATCCTGGTCATTAGCAGGACAAAGAAGCTGAAGAGTTACATTCCGTACGGGGTCTTTCTCGTAGTAGGAGGTTTGGCTGTTCTCGTCTTTGGGCAAGAGATAATTGCCTGGTATTTCGGCCTCTATTGATGTAGTGTTGCCATTTGCGGGCGTATGGGACTTCAGGAAACGTTTCTAGGGAGGACGATACCGAGACTCGCCCGATAGAAAAGGAAAAGGAGGTAGGATCATGCGAACAACCACCGATGAGGAGATGATGGCTCGAGGCGGGAGGGTAGGCCAGGTGGCTGTCTTCATCGCCTTAGTCATGGTGGGCGCGGGCTTGGTCGTGTCCTTCACACCCTGGAAGATAATAGCCGTCATTCTTGTCGGCCTGGGCGTGGTGATGTACACAATAGGCAACCGTCAGTTGAGTCAAGCGACTCGCGACCCCCTCCTCATCCAGCAACTGGTGGATGCCCTGAAAGGTTTTGACGACCGGTATCATCTCTACAACCACATCTTGCCAGGCGATCACGTCCTTGTGACCCCTCATGGCCTTTTCGTGCTGGTTCTGAGGGGAGTGGACGGAAGGATTCGCTGCTTCAAAGACAAGTGGGTGCGGGGCTTCAGCTTGAGCCGACTTCTGCGCTTCTTCACGGAGGAGCCGCTGGGGAATCCCACCAAAGATGCGCAACGCGATCTCAAGAAAGTAAGCGAATACCTAGAGAAGCACAATACAGAGGCTGATGTAGACATACAAGGATTGGTCGTGTTCGTTAATCCCCAGGCGCGCCTTGAGGTGACGAGCGCTTCCTTTCCCGTCCTGCCTCTGCGGAGGTTGAAATCCTATATTCGAAAAGCCTCCCAAGGACGGGAGATTCCACCTGAAAAGCTGACCGCGTTAAGAACGCTTTTCGATGAGGCGGCAAGAATCTGAGTTCTCCGCGTCTTTCCTTCAGCTAGCATTGGGTTTCCAACCAGGGGTTGCGCAGCGACTGAGCGCAAGCACCAATATGCAGGGGGGAATGAAGGGTGAGGGGACAGACTTCGATCCTTCGGCTACACTCTCTTCGACTGTGCTCAGGGCAGGCCCCTTGTGCTGCCAGGCCTTTTGCTGCGCAACGCCACCAGAGCTTTTCCTTGTAGAGTCTGTCTTGTTATGTTATAGTAGAACAAAAGTTCGTACGCGGAATGGCGGATGAAGCTGCGGTATGAGGCTTACGAAGCCAAATCCATGATTAACAGAATGCGTCATGTAGATGACTGGTTCTGGAACCGGTACACCGTCAATCCCTACCGCGGGTGCGCTCATGGTTGTATCTACTGCGACGCGCGGGCCAACCAGTACGGGTTGTCCGACACCTTCGATGAGACGATATTCGTCAAGGAGAACGCTGTGGCCGTGCTGGAGAGGCAACTCTCTAACCTGAAGCGGGATGTAGTAGCCATGGGTGGCGTGTGCGACAGCTATCAGCCGATAGAGAAGAAGCGGCGCCTGACCAGGGAGATAATGGAAGCCTTGTACCGCCACCAATTTCCCGTCGAGGTGCTCACCAAGTCCGACTTGGTGCTGCACGACCTGGAACTGTACCAAGAAATAAACGACGAGAGTTGGGCCTGTGTCTTTTTCACCATCACCACCTTCGACCAGCAGATAGCGGCACACTTCGAGCCGGGCGGTTCCCCGCCTGAACAGCGTCTGGCGGCGATGAGCGAGGTCGCGAAGGCTGGATTGACCACTGGAATAGCGATGATGCCCTTATTGCCAGGCATCTCCGACGACGATGACAATATCACGGACGTGGTAAGGCGGGTGAAGGATGCAGGGGGCCAGTTCGTCTTGGGGGCGGGCCTGACCCTCAAGGAAGGCGTGCAGCGGGATAGGTACATGACTTTCATACGGTTGAACTATCCGGAAGCTGTAGCTCTGTATGATCGCCTTTACGGCGAGGGCTTCGAGACACGAGGCAGCTATGGCCCTCAATTGCTGCGCCGGGTTAGAGAGATCTGCGCCCGGCATGACATTCCGGACCGCATGGCTCGCCCCATCTTGCCTGGTGACCCGTTGGCCATAAACAAGCGTGTTGCTGAGAAGCTATTCTTGAAGGCTTACGACCTTACCCTGGAGGAAGCGCGCAGTTATCGCCTGTGGGCCTATCGCAAGGCGGCATGGGCCATAGATGAGCTGGAGGAGGATATAGAGTCTATCTATCGGCAAGGGGGTGTGAAGAGCTTGCAAGCTATCAAGGGCGTGGGGAAGAGCCTGTCCAGAGACATACAAGAGTGGCTGCAGGCAGGCCTTTAGCGCCGTGAAAGGGATGGAATCATGAGAACAGCCACCGCTAGCCTACCACAACATTACGGCAAGACACCCTGTTTGCTCAAGATTTACGAGCAGCCGCCGGAAAGCTTTCAGGTATTACTGGGCATGCTAGGAGTGGAGGCTAAGACCATTCGCGCTCCCAGCCTCATCTGCGAACTGGTACATGGAGCCACTCCCAGTTTCCGTGACCTGCTGCGGTACAGTTTCGCCCACGGCGGCAAGGATGGTCATCCCTATCCCGTCGCTCGAGCCAATCATGACCGCTCGGTCGCTACTCTGGAAGATGCGCTGCGGCGGGCCAAGATGGGAGAGGGGGAAAGACTGGCTGCTCTGCGACGACTAGGGTCCTGGGAGAAGGCGCCCAGGCTGAGAGTGACGATGTCGAGAGGCTGAGATGCCGGAACTCCCCGAGGTAGAGATATTGAAGGACGAATTGAAGGCCCATCTGCTCGGCCGACAGGTGCAGGAGGTGATTGTCCCACAGGTCAAAGAAAGCGGTTGTTCCGTCCCTCAACTAAAGGCCGCTATGGAGGAGGCTACCATCATCAACGTGGAGCGCCGAGGCAAGATGTTGATTCTGCAATTCGATAACGGATTCTCGTTGCTGATTCATCTGATGATGGTGGGTCAACTGTTGCTCTCCAGCCTCTACCAGGGAGAAGCCAACGATGTACGGCTCATCTTGCGCTTCGGAGCGGATCAACTCTCTGTGGGTCAGGTGGATTTGAAATTCCTTCGTCTGGTACACACGGGTGAACTTGATGAATTGCCTGAATTGAGAAAGCTAGGGCAGGATCCGTTGAGTGAGGGGTTCACGGTGGAGGTTCTGAAGCGTATGCTGGCCAAGCGACGAGGCAAGCTCAAGCCCTTCCTGTTGAATCAAAACTGCATCGCTGGGATAGGCAATACCTATGCCGACGAGATCCTCTTTCAGTCCCGCTTGGCTCCTAACAGGGTAGCCTCATCGCTCGATAACGAGGAGGTGGAGCGGTTGCATAGCAGCATAGTTGAGACCTTGCGTCGCGGGTTGGAGTTGGGAGGATCTTCCGAGATGGCCTTCGTTCATCTGGATGGCAGCAAGGGAGCATTCCAGGAGCATTTCCAGGTCAAGGGACGCAAGAGGAAACCTTGCTTTGTGTGCAATTCGCCTATCGAGAGAATCACAATCGGAGGCAGAGGGACCTATTTCTGTCCCCGATGTCAAGAATAAGGCTGCTCAAGTAGAATTGGGGCGATAGAGAGTGATCAAAGTCGGGTGTAGGGGTTTCAGCAGGGCACGGGCGGAGTATTATCGACACCTCTCTCTGGTGGAGGTGCAACGCACTTTCTATAAGCCCCCTCGCTTGGAAACGTGCCAGAGGTGGCGTGCTGAGCTCCCCCGCGATTTCGAGTTCGTCATCAAGGCCTGGCAACTCATCACCCACGAGCCCAGCTCTCCTACCTATCGCAAGACTAAGCTGGAAGTGGACAGAACTGACCGGTACGGCTCCTTTCGCCCTAGCGACGAAGTTCTTGGCGCCTGGGAGGAAACATTGGAGGTGGCCAAGGTGCTGAAGTCAAAGGTGGTTCTCGTCCAATTTCCGTCCGGTTTCACCCCTGCTACCGAGCACATGGCAAACATGCAGACCTTCTTCGAGGCGGTAGAGAGGGCTGAACTAATCCTGGCCTGGGAGCCCAGAGGCGATTGGGGCGATGAAGAGATAGGCGAGCTGTGCCGCGGACTGGATCTGATTCACTGCGTGGACCCCTTTCAGCGCCTCCCGGTTCACGGCGAACTGGCCTACTTTCGCTTGCACGGCAAAAGTGGTTATCGGTATCGTTATACCGACGAGGAGCTGAAGACTATACTTGACTGCTGCGGCACATACGCCGAAGCGTACTGTCTATTCAACAACGTCAGCATATTCGATGACGCATTGCGCCTGAAGGGGCAAGCTTCATTCACTTGCTGTTAAGCCCTGCGAACCGTCTTCCCTTGGAGCATCTTATGGGCCTTGAGGATCAAACGACATATCTGGGGGTGGGAAGCAGGAATTTCCTCGTCTTGCAGGCTGGTGAGCTTACCTGGAGTGCGTTGTGACGATTGCCTCGCGTTGGGGGTGTTGTCAGGCGAGCACCGAAGACATGAGTGGTGGCCGTCGTTTCTTAGTTCAGATCTATCGGGTATAGGGAGGGTCAATGTCAGAAAAGAAGACGTGTTACATCAATTTCTTCGCTCGCATAGACCAGAGATCAATCGCTGCTCTTATGCGTGCGGTCCAAGATCGGCTCCGGAAGGGTGTGGAGAGGTTCGTCGTCCTTATCTCTTCACCTGGGGGACAGGTTGCGGCTGGGCTATCAGGATACAACTTCTTGCGCGGTATCCCCGCCGAGGTTGAAACTCATAACTACGGCAGCGTGGACTCCGTCGCTATAGTTCTTTTTTGCGCCGGGGCCAGGAGAAAATGCGTGCCTAATGCTAGATTCTTCCTACATGGAGTTGGCTTTGATATGCCACAAGGTGCTAGATTCGAGACTAAGCAGCTTGAGGAAAAGATGAAAGGGCTGAGGATAGATATAGAGAATCTGGCAAGGGTAATCGCTGAGAACTGCAATATGGACGCACGAGAGGTAGAGCAAGATATGCTCGAAGTCAAAGAACTAAATCCGGCCCAGGCTCGGGACTACGGCCTGGTCCACGAGATAGCTCGCGAATTATACCCCGAAGGGGCTGACGTGGTAGTCATCGCACCGAAATAGAGTTGCTCCGATAGCCCTGCTTGAGCCTTGACAACCTCTCGAGAGCCCTTCCTAATTGTTGTAACTGTTCAGCGAGGGCAGACTCGTGACATGTAGATTTGCCGATAGGCGGCAGGCTTGATGTTAGTCGAGATTCTGACCACTCCAAAGAAGCTTCAGGGGAAACTGGAGCAAACAATATGAGGTAATCTTTCGCCTGTGTCAGAAAAGGCTCTGAAAGTGGTTACATCCTTGCTTACACCCCATTGGGTCGCCGATCTTCTCCATCTTCACCGTACACACGGCGAAGGCCTTCACCCTCCGAAAGAGGCCCCACCGGGAGATCACCTCCGCTTGCAACGCAAGGTTAGCGCAAGGGTTATGTTTTAGAATTTTGGGCACGGGACACCCACCGCATAGTTTATCCTGCCAGGGCTCAGACGCAGGATTAAGTTCGATAAGGCGGCACTCCTTTATGGTACTCTTACGGTAGCTGTCCTCGTAGTAAAACTTGCATCCAGCAGACACACCATCACTCCACATCAGTTCTAGACTAAGCCTGACCGTGCCATCTCCGTACGAAAAAGGGCCACATGCTCTTGGATAATTTCGCGGATGGGCAGGTTGTAGGGACACCTTTCTTCACACTCGCCGCAGTCAACACAGGCGTCAGCACCATTTGCGATTTGAGCGAAGTCGGAGAAGACATTCTCCGGAGGCATGCGTTTGATCATGCTGTCCAGGATCATAAGTGCTTGGACGGACACTTCCTCGGGGCAGGGCTGGCAGTAGCCGCAACGACGGCAGAATCGGTTGCCCAGTTCGGCCCGCAGGCGTTCTATCTCCTCCCGCTCGGCGAGCGTCATTTCCCGGGGCCCCTCCATGAGGGCGACAATCTCTTCGATTTCCTGCGTATGCTCTATGCCGGCAATAGGCAATATCTGGGGAGATTGGCGCAGATACTTAAAGGCGAGGGCTGCGTTGTCCAAAGTCCCTCCAGCCAGCGGCTTCATAGCGACAAAGCCGACATCTCTTTCGAGGGCCAAGGGGATGAGTTCCTGAGCCGCCTCGTTGGCGATGAAGTTGAAGGGGAACATGATAGTCTCGAAGTGTCCTGATTTGACGGCCTCCAGCGCTATCTCCATCGAGTGAGAGGTCAGACCGATATGCCTTACCTGTCCGGAGTCTTGCGCCTCCCTCACCACGTCCAATGGCCCCCCGGGGACCAGGACTTTCTGATAATCTTCCTCACTACTGACACAATGGAACTGATATAGGTCGATGGTTTGCACACCCAACCGTTCGAGGCTAAGAGTCAGATGTTCCCGAACGCCATCCCCCTCTCTAGAGGCTGTCTTCGTGGCTAGGACGAGGCCCTCGCGTCGGCCAACTATAGCCTGACCGATGCGTTCCTCGCTGGTAGTGTAACCGTTGGCGGTGTCCAGAAAGGTGATGCCCAAATCCAGGCAATGACGCACCACCTCCACAGCCTCTTGGTCTGAAAGCCGCTGGATGGGGATGCCGCCGAAGCCCACGGCGGAAACCATCAACTCCGTTCGGCCCAATCTGATCTCTTTCACATCAATTCCTTTCCGCGCA
>JBFFDV010000058.1:0-11477 GCA_041559215.1 Anaerolineae bacterium
CTCACCCTTGCTGGTCTGATTCCGGAGCCTCGAGAGGTGAAGAATGTTATTGGAGATAAAGAACATCAATACATATTATGGTAACATCCATGCTTTGAAGGATGTTTCGGTCAACGTTGATAAGGGAGAGATCGTAACGGTCATAGGGGCCAATGGTGCGGGGAAGACCACCCTTCTGAATAGCATTTCTGGGGTCCTTCACCCCAGAAGCGGAGAGATGCTCTTCGAGGGCAAGCCGATCGGCAAGTTTTCGCCCGACAAAGTCGTGCATTTGGGGATCAGCCAGGTGCCGGAAAGGCGTCAGGTGTTTTCCACCTTGAATGTTCTGGACAACCTGCTGCTGGGAGCCTATCTGCGCCACGGGAGGGAGTCGAAAGGGGAGATTCAGAAGGACCTGGATTTCGTCTTCGAGATCTTTCCCGTATTGAGAGATAGACGGAAGCAGATGGGCGGTACCCTATCCGGAGGGGAGCAACAGATGTTAGCCCTGGGCCGTGGCTTGATGGCCAAGCCCAAGGTTCTGTTGCTGGATGAACCTTCCCTGGGGTTGGCGCCGTTGTTGGTCAGGGAGATCTTCAGAGTAGCAGGCGAGCTTCGGGAGCACGGCACCACGATGTTGTTGGTGGAGCAGAACGCCAGGGCTGCGCTCAAGTTGGCCGATCGCGGCTACGTGATGGAGACGGGCAATGTCGTCCTGGAGGGTAGCTCTGAGGAACTCCTTGGCGATGAACGGGTCCAAGAGGCCTATTTAGGAGGTTCTGGTTCTTAGAGGGGGTGGAGAACAGTCATTTCAGGGAGGACTGTCTGGTAGTCGCACTGAAATCGACCACCTGAATGATACCACTGTTTTGCTCCGATTTAGACCCAACTGATACTGAACTAAGACCTGGTTTTGACTTTCAAGGGATATAATGAAGTAACCAATTGCGGTCTTGGAGAACTTCAACGGTACGTCCCTCTTGGGAAGGGGCCAGCCGCCATACCGGCGGCTTCTAAGTGAGTTATGAAGAGAATGGAGGTCTTCAATGAAAGTCTTGTTATCGGGAAATGAAGCCATAGCTCGTGGGGCCTATGAGAGCGGTGTCGTATTTGCCGCCGCCTATCCTGGTACTCCGAGCACCGAGATTCTGGAGAACATAGCTAAGTATGATGAGATATATGCCGAGTGGGCTCCCAATGAGAAAGTAGCTTTGGATGGCGCCATCGGGGCGGCCTATGCCGGGAAACGAGCCTTGGCAGCGATGAAACACGTGGGCTTGAACGTAGCTGCCGAGTCCCTTTTCTATTCCTCCTATACCGGTTTTGACGGAGGATTGGTGATAATCAGCGCTGATGATCCTGGAATGCACAGTTCGCAAAACGAGCAGGACAACCGGTATTATGCCAAGTTCGCCAAGGTGCCCATGCTGGAACCGACCGATAGCCAGGAATCCAAAGATTTCGTGGGTCTGGCTCTGGAGATCAGCGAGAAGTTCGATACCCCAGTGATTCTCCGTGTGACCACCCGCATCTGCCACTCGAGCTCTCCGGTTGAGATGGGTGAGAGGGAGGCCGCTGCAGACGAGAAAAAGCCCTTCACTCGCAACCCTGGCAAGTACACTATGATCCCCGGTTTCGCGAGGCGACGCCACCCGCTGATGGAGCAACGTTTGAAAGACCTTGCGGAGTACGCCGAGACCTTTCCCTACAACAAGGTCCAATGGGGGGATCGTTCCCTCGGAGTAGTGGCCAATGGCATATCCTATCAGTATGCGCGAGAGGTTTTTCCCGAGGCCTCATTCCTCAGGCTAGGGATGAGCTGGCCTTTGCCGGATAAGCTGATCCGCGATTTCGCCTCCCAGGTGGACAAGATAGTGGTCGTGGAAGAACTGGACCCCTTCCTCGAGGAGCACCTGAAGATGATGGGCGTCAAAGTCACTGCTGGGAAGGATGTCTTCCCGATCATAGACGAGTTCCATCAGGGGATCGTGCGCGATGGGGCATACAAAGCTGGTTTGGTTGACAAGACAGTGGAGGTGCAGAAGATAGATGTGGGCGAGTTGCCGCCCCGTCCTCCGGTGCTCTGTGCGGGGTGCCCTCACAGGCCGGTCTATTACATGCTGAAGAAGTACGGCCTGGTGGTTGACAGCGACATCGGCTGCTATGCTCTAGCGGTCTTGCCTCCCATCGCAACCACCGACACTTTGGGGTGTATGGGGGCTAGCATTGGCGTGGCCCATGGCGTAAACAAAGCAGGCGTTGAGGAGAGGGCAGTAGCCACCATAGGGGACTCCACCCTCTGGCATGCTGGCATGCCAGGGCTGCTCAATGTGGTTTACAACAAGAGCAACACTATTACCATGATCCTGGACAACCTGACCACGGCGATGACAGGACATCAGCAGCACCCCGGCACCGGCCGCACCTTGAAGGGTGAGGAGACGTCCAGAGCGGATTTCGAGGCCCTGGCCCGGGCTTTTGGGTATGAGGAGGTTCGTACTGTTGACCCCCTCGACCTCAAGGAGCTGGAAGAGGGCCTAAAGGCTTCGCTGGAAGCGAACAAGCCAGCGGTGCTTATCACGCGCTCTCCTTGCATCTTCCTCTACAAAGAAAGGCCAGCGCTCTATGAGGTGGATTTGGAGCGGTGTAACGCATGCGGTCGCTGCTTCGAGATCGGTTGTCCTGCAGTCATTAGGAGTGCGGAGATCCATGAGAAATCGGGCAAGGCCAAGGCTGAGATTAACACTATCCTGTGCTTTGGGTGCGCTGTGTGTGAGCAGGTATGCGCCCGTAAGGGTATTCATGTGATGGAGGAGTAAGGACTGTGAAGACGACGAATTTCGCATTGGTTGGCGTTGGCGGTCAAGGTGTCCTATTGGCCTCCGATGTCTTGGCAGAGGTGGGGCTCAGAGCCGGCCTGGATGTCAAGAAATCTGAGGTTCACGGCATGGCCCAAAGGGGCGGTGCCGTCCTAAGTCAGGTACGCTGGGGGGACGAGGTCCACGGGCCCCTGGTGGGCCCAGGTGAGGTAGACTACCTGATTTCCTTCGAGTTGTTGGAGGCCCTGCGCTGGCTTGCACTGTTGAAGCGGGAGGGGATTGCCGTCGTCAACGACCAGAAACTGCCCCCTTTGGCCGTGAGTTCTGGGGGGATGGAATATCCCAGTGAGGAGAGGATAACAAAAGCCTTATCCGAGGCCACCAAAGAGTATTATATCGTCCCTGCTCTGGCCAAAGCTGAGGAGTTGGGCACCGACAGGGCGACCAATGTTGTCCTTTTGGGAGCCCTGTCCAAGCATCTGGATGTTCCGGAAAAGTATTGGCTTGAGGTTATCGAGGAACGCGTGCCGAAGAAGTACATCGAGCTGAACCGGCAAGCCTTTAAGGCTGGGCAGGAGTTGTGAGCGGCTATTGTGCGGGCGCTGAGGGGCCCTTACTGGTGGCTCCAGGCATCGGCCCTGAGAGGCGCTCAGCGGGCCCTATTTGAATAAGTTTGCAGAGGAGGAATAATGGCAACGAAGGAATATCCGATCTGGAATAAGAAGATGGAGACCATGCCCCGCGAGGAGCTGCAGAAGGTGCAGTTGAAGCGGATGCAGGAGACAGTGGAGAGAGTCTACAACAAAGTGCCCTTCTACAAGAATCTCTTCGATGACGCAGGGGTGAAACCAGCGGGCCTCAAGTCACTCGACGACCTGGCCAAGTTCCCCTTCACCGTGAAGCAAAACCTGCGAAACAACTATCCCTTTGGGCCCTTCGCGATGCCGCTGGAGGAGGTGACACAGATTCATGCCACCAGTGGTACCACCGGCAAGATGACCGTGACGGGCTACACGGACAATGATATGAGAGTGTGGGCCGAGGTCATGGCCCGAGTCTATACGGCCGGTGGAACGAAGAAAGGGGATATCATCCACAACGCTTACGGCTACGGTCTCTTCACAGGAGGCTTGGGGTTCCACCTGGGCGCCCACGAGGTCGGAGCCACAGTGGTCCCTGTGTCTGGCGGCCTGACCAAGCGTCAGGTGACGATTATGCAGGACTTCGGCTCTACGGTGCTTACCTGCACCCCCTCATACGCACTCGTACTGGCTGAGGCCATAGAGGAGGCGGGGCTCGATCCGAAGAAAGACCTGAAACTGCGCATCGGCTTCTTTGGCGCCGAGCCCTGGACCGACAAGATGCGTGAGGAGATCGAAGGCAGGCTGGGATTGGAAGCCTTTGACATCTTCGGGTTGGCTGAGATCATCGGGCCAGGGGTTTCGGTGGAGTGCCCCGCCCACAACGGGCTGCACATCGCTGAGGATCACTTCTACCCTGAGATCATAGATCCTGATACCGCAGAGCCTTTGCCCTATGGCACACCAGGGGAGCTGGTCTTCACCACGGTGACCAAGGAGGCCTTCCCACTAGTGCGGTATCGCACCAGGGACCGCTGCATTCTGTACGGTGAGAAATGCGAGTGCGGCCGCACCGTGGCGCGTATGAGTAAGATTCTGGGCCGTACCGACGACATGCTCATCATCCGTGGCGTGAACGTTTTTCCGTCTCAGATAGAGGATGTCCTTTTGAGCTTTCCCGAGTTGTCGCCTCACTACATCATCTATGTGGACCGTCCTAAAGACATGGACGTGCTAACCGTCGAGGTGGAGGCGGCGGAGAAGCTCTTCGATCGGGGTTGGGACGCCTTGAAGGACATGGAAGGCAAGGTGAAGAAGGCCCTGGCCGAGGCGTTGTACGTGTCCGCCAGCGTAAACATAAAGGAACCTCTTGGCATCCAGCGCAGTCAGGGCAAGGCCGTGCGGGTCGTTGACCGGAGGAAGCTCTAGCCTGAGGCGATTAGATCCAGGACAATCGGTTCTCAGTTGTACAAGGTACGGGGTGCAAGGCATGGAAACCCGGAAAGGGTGTACCTTGCACCTTGTTTCTTACGAGATGTTTGTTACAAACGTTTCATAAGATTGCCCCGAGAAGTAGCTTCATAATATAACGGTGAAAGGAGCGACAAGACTATGAATTTCTACGGCAAGGACATTGTTATCCTCGATGGGGCCCGGACCCCCTTGTCCCACTATGGTGGGTCGTTGAAGGATGTCCACCCCACTGATATGTCAGTCCATGTGGCCAAAGAGGCTATGAGGCGCTCTGGCGTGGAGCGGGACTGGATAGACCATGTCGTTTGGGGTAACGCTTCCCAGTCCAGCGGGGATGCCCAATACCTGTCGCGCCATATCGCCCTCAAAGCAGGCTTGCCGATACCGGTGCCAGCATTGAACCTGGGCCGTATCTGCGGGTCCGGCCTTGAGGCCATCGTCACGGCGGCGCGGATGCTCATCGTGGACGACGAGTATCAGTTTGTTCTGGCTGGCGGTGTAGAGGCCATGGACCAGATGCCTTTTGTGATCAGGAACGCCCGCGACGGCCTGCGCTACGGTGAAGGCGTTATCGAGCACTGGGTGGATCTGAACTTCATAGATAGCTACAACGGCCTGCGCATGGCGCTGACCGCCGAGAACTTGGTAGATATGTATAAGATCCCTCGTGACGAACAGGACGAATTCGCCTATCGTAGTCACATGCTGGCCAAAGACGCCCGCGATAGAGGCCGCCTGGCTCAGGAGATTGTACCCATAGAGGTGCCGGCGGGCAGAAGAGGCGAGACTAAACTCTTCGAGCATGATGAGCGCATCCGTGACGATACGACCGTTGAGGCGCTGTCCAAGCTGAGGCCCGTGTTCAAGAAAGACGGCACAGTAACGGCGGGCAATGCCTGTCCCATCAGTGATGGCGCTGCCTCAGTAGTAGTGACCACCATGGAAGTCGCTAAGGAGCGAGGCTTGAAGCCCTTGGCCAGGCTTGTCTCCTATGGCTCTATGGGGTGCGATCCCGATATCATGGGCATTGGGCCGGTGCCTGCGACGAGACAGGCTTTGCAGCGAGCGGGACTGAAACTGGAAGACATCGACATCATCGAGTTGAACGAGGCCTTCGCTGCCCAATATCTGGCCTGTGAGAGAGAACTGAAGAACGATCGGGACAAGACGAATGTCAATGGTGGGGCCGTCGCTTTGGGGCACCCCACCGCCTGCACTGGTGTGCGCATATCTCTGAGCGCCATGTACGAAATCCGGGAGCGGAACAAACGATATGGGCTGGCCACCATGTGCATCGGTGGAGGGCAGGGGATGGCCGGCATCTTCGAGAACCTGACCTGAGATATGCATATGGATGATGTAGTCATAATTGAGGGCGCGCGCACGGCCTTTGGGGCCCTGAACGGCGGGCTGAAGAGCGTCACTGCGACGGATTTGGGCGCGCTGGTTGCCAGAGAGGCCTTGAGACGCTCCAATGTGGACCCCGAACTGATAGAGCATGTGATCTTTGGCAACGTGGTGCAGACTTGCAAAGATGCCCCCTACCTGGCCCGCCACATCGGCATGAGTGTCGGTGTGCCCATAGAAGTTCCCGGGTTGATAGTGAATCGCCTATGTGCCTCGGGTCTTGAAGCGGCTCTCGTCGGCGCCCAGCAGCTTCTGTTGGGTGAGTCTGGCTTTGTTCTCGTTGGGGGCACGGAGAACATGACCCAATGCCCCCATGTCATCCGCGGCAGCCGCGAGGGTTTCAGGTTAGGCCACACGGAGGTGGAGGACTATATCTTGGTGGCCCTGACCGATCAGTGGAACGGACTCATGATGGGCCTCACAGCGGAGAACCTGGCGGAGATGTATAACATCTCCCGAGAGGAGCAGGATGAGTTCGCGCTTCGCAGTCACTTGTTGGCGGCTGAGGCCAGAGAGAACGGTCGCTTTGCTGAGGAGATAGTGGGCGTCGAGGTCAAGAGTCGCAAGGGCAACACCGTCGTCGTGGATCGTGATGAGCATATCCGGGCGGATGCCAGCCCTGAGAGCCTCGCCGCTTTGCCCCCTGTGTTCAAGAAGAACGGTACTGTGACCGCCGGCAACGCCTGCGGTATCAACGACGGAGCAGCGGCCTTGGTTATGACGACGGCGAAGAACGCCCAGTATGTGGGGCTGAAACCCTTGGGCCGCTTGATCTCTTGGGCCAATGTGGGGGTCAAACCGGATATCATGGGCATAGGGCCTGTCGATGCAACACGAAAGGCCCTCAACCGCGCTGGGATGAGGCTGGAGGACATAGAGCTTATGGAGGTTAACGAGGCCTTCGCCGCACAGTATCTGGCCTGCGAGAGAGAACTGGGTCTTGATCGGGACAAGGTGAATGTGAACGGCGGGGCCGTTGCTCTTGGACATCCTGTAGGCGCCAGCGGAGCCAGGATCACCCTCACCTTGCTATACGAGCTGAGGAAGCGGGGGCTGAAATATGGCCTCTCCACCCTATGCGTGGGCGGGGGTATGGGTATCGCCGCCGTGCTGGAGTGTTTGCAGTAGGTTCCGTTCTCCCATGGGACTTGCTTGGCATCAGCTTATAGGTGTTGAAAAGCGTTTTCCAAACTCAATGGAACCCGACAAGGCCCCACCACCGGCTCTGTTCTAGTCAGGGATGAGCCATGCTCGGGCGACCGGGTGCCAAATCCCGGTCTCTTGTGTGGCGATCTCGCGAGCGCTGTCAAACCACTCTGCTTCTTTGACGCCCTTGGTGGTTATCGCTGGGCGAACAGATCATTTCCGGTCGGGCTTAGACCAGATTATGACCACGCTAGGACCTAGTTTTGACCTCGAAACGATATAATCGGGCACGGCGAGAGGCTATTGGAGCACGCGAAGCCTGCGATCCTGGTGGTACAATGGACTTTGTCAATTTAGTCAGCCTTAGGCCACGCGAGGGGAAGTGCCTTCATGACTGTGAATTCTCTAGGCTTTGCCAATAGTCTCAGGATGGGTCCTTGCTTTTTGTGCATCGGGTCCGTATAATTGGAGTAGAATGGTCAACTTTAGCTTGATCATTGATGGAGGAAGGATGCTATGGCTAAGAAAGCTGGAAAAAAGAGGGAAGAGAAGCCAGAGAGCCGCTGGGGCGAGGTCAGGTGCCTCAATTGTTTCGAGAGGGTAGAGGTACCGCCAAGGGCGGAGAAGATCGCTTGTTCGAACTGCGGCTGGGAATGGCGCATATCGTGGGTTAACCCCGAATTGCCAAAGGTTCGGGGCCCGATGTGGGAGAAGATGAGATTTTAGGTCCAGCTTGTGGGATTCCGCTTTCTCACAGGACTGGAGACGGCTTTCGTAAGACTCAGAAGGAGGTTACGAAGAGATGGCTCTCAAGCGTAAGATAGCTAAAATCAATCTCTCGACGGGAGAGATCGAAATCAAGCCTATCCCCCTCGAGGTAAGGAAGAAGTTCATCGGTGGTAGGGGTCTAGACATGTACCTGCTGTACAACCATACGGAGCCGGGCATAGACCCTTTGGGCCCTGATAATGTGGCGCTGATAAGCGCGGGGCTCCTGAGCGCCACGCTCGCTTCGGCCTCAGCACGTACGCATGTGGGTGCCAAGTCGCCCTTGACGGGGGCCGTGGGCAGTACCAACATGGGCGGCTTTTTCGCACCGGAGTTGACCTGGGCTGGGTTCCACCACTTGCTGTTGAAGGGCAAAGCAGAGGAGCCGGTCTATATCTGGGTCAACGATGGTAAGGTGGAGATCAGGGATGCTTCCCATGTGTGGGGGCTTAGCACGCGTGAAACTCAGGATGCTCTAAAGCAAGAGTTAGGCGAGGAGGTGCAGGTACTGACCATCGGTCCAGGTGGCGAGAATCTGGTCAGGTTTGCCAATGTCATCAACGGCCTGAAGAACGCTGGTGGACGGACCGGCATGGGCGCGGTGCTGGGCTCGAAGAATGTCAAGGCCATTGTCGCGCGGGGTAACATGGACGTCGAGATCAGATACCCCGAAGAGGCCTTGGAATATAACTATGAGGTCTTGAAGCATATCGGCGATACCAAATTCGCCCAAATCATGGGTAAGTACGGCACCATGTTCATTCAAAGTGTGACTAACTCCACGGGCCTGGTGAGGACCCGGAACTTCCAGCACAACCAGCTTCTGGATGCGGAACCGATCGAGTGTGAGCACATCGAGGAGTACGGCCTCGGCACCGTGGGCTGCTTCGGATGTATCATCCATTGCCGTCATCGGTACGTCGTTGACGGCATTCTTGACGAAGGGCCTGAGTACACCGCTCAAGGAGCCTTTGGCTGGGAGGTGGGATGCAACAACTTTGAGACCATCCTGAAGGGTAACCACCTGGTCAACCACTACGGTATAGACATCCTGGAGACGGGCAGTATGATGGCCTGGGCCATGGAACTGTATGAGAAAGGCATCCTCACCGACAAGGATACCGATGGCTTGAAGCTGGAATGGGGCAACGATGAGGCGGTCTTGGAGCTGATCAGACAGATTGCCTTCCGTGAGGGCATAGGTGATGTCCTGGCTGAGGGGCCTTTGCGGGCTGCGGAGAAGATAGGCAAGGACTCTCTCAAATACAATATCCATGTGAAGGGCATGAGCAATCTCCACTCGGATGAGAGGCCCACGCCTTCTCTGGCTCTGGGCATCGCCACCAGCACTAGGGGTTCGGACCACCTGCGGAGCCGGCCGGCCATAGACCTGTACCACCTGCCAGTGTTCCTGTTGGAGAAGGTGTACAACAACCCCGTCAAGTATGAAGGGAAGTACACCTCCGACTATCGGGACTACGAGGGCAAGGCCTGGCAGGTGCTATGGCAAGAGTACATGTATATGGCGATAGACTGCGTTGGGGTATGCAAGTTCCACTCCGTTTTCTTGAGCCCTAACCTGCTGAACTTCGATAACATATCCAAGTACATCTACTACAACACCGGCCTGGAGTTGTCGCCTCGCGATGTATGGGAGGTGGCCGAGCGGTGCTACAACATAGAAAGGCTATTCAATATCAGGGAGGGTTTCAGCAGGAAAGATGACTGGTTGGTGGATCGTTATTTCGACGAACCCACCACCAGGGGCTTGGATATCGTCCGCGGTAAAACCATTGACCGCGAGAAGTTCAAGGAGATACTGGACGAATATTACGAGCTACATGGCTGGGATGAGAACGGTGTGCCCACTCAAGAGACACTAGAGAGGCTCGGGCTGGACAAAGAGCCGTCCCACATGCTATAGGGGAGGATATTTGCCATGCAAAAAATGATACTGGTGGAGCAGGACAAGTGTACCGGTTGTCGGCTGTGCGAGATGGTTTGCTCCGTCAGGCACGAGGGAGTCAGTAACCCCAGCAGGTCCCGCATCAACATTATTAGGTGGTTCATGGAAGGCTTTGACATGCCGATGATCTGCCAGCAGTGCATGGAGGCGCCTTGTATAGCGGTCTGTCCCAAGGATGCCCTGTCGAGAGATGAGGAACTAGGTCTGGTTGTCCTAGATTACGATCTCTGTATCGGCTGCAAGATGTGCGTAACGGCCTGCCCCTTCGGCGGCATGGGTATAGATACAATGGCCAATAAGGTTATCAAGTGCGATCTTTGCGAGGGTGATCCCCAGTGTGTTCGCTTCTGCTTCCCACGCGCTTTACAGTATGTGGACGCCAATGTAGTGAATTTGAGGAAGAAGAGGGAAGCCGCAGCGAAGCTGGCCGAGCTGATGAGCAAGGTGGTTGCCGTCTAGGGTAGAACAGTTTCTCTTAGCGACTGGTGAGGGCATCCTTGCTTCATTTGGCGTGGACAGGATGCCCTTCTAGTGTCTACTCCGGTTCTTAGCGGAAGGTGAAGGTTGAGTAACCGATCGGTTCTGATCGTCGGGGGCGGCATAGCTGGTATCCAGGCCTCCATCGATCTGGCCAATATGGGTTTTGAAGTTTATCTGGTCGAGAGCACACCCAGCATCGGCGGGAGGATGGCCCAGCTGGACAAGACGTTCCCCACCAACGATTGCTCCATGTGCATCCTGGCCCCCAAGATGATCGAGTGCGCTGGCCACGAGAACGTACATCTGCTCACTTACTCTGAAGTTGCTGAGGTGGGGGGTGAGGCGGGCGATTTTCGGGTCACTGTACGTATGAAGCCTCGATACATTGACCTGGCCAAATGCACCGGGTGCGGTGAGTGCGTGGAGAAGTGTCCTCGTCGGGTGCCGAATGAGTTCAATGTCGGGTTGGACAAGCGGAAAGCGGTATATCTGCCCTTTCCTCAAGCGGTCCCGCGCAAGATGACCATTGATGCCGAATCCTGTTTGTACCTGACCAAGGGCCGATGCCGCGTTTGTGAGGAGACCTGTCTGGCAGGGGCGATAGACCTCGAGCAGGAGGAAGAGCTCCTGGAGTTGGAGGTGGGGGCCATCGTTATGGCTACGGGCTTTGACCCCTATGATCCCGCGCCCCTGAGAGAGTATGGCTATGGCGAGATCGAGAATGTGATCACCGGCCTGGAATACGAGAGATTGATATGCGCCTCGGGTCCCACAGGGGGACATCTTGAGCGGCCCTCGGACGGCAAAGTGCCCCAGACGATAGCTTTCATCCAGTGCGTTGGCTCCCGAGATGTAAAC
>JBFFDV010000059.1:0-11449 GCA_041559215.1 Anaerolineae bacterium
CAACGACGCCGTAGTACCCTTCGCGATCCAAGTCCTCACGTCCGGCGATCACCTCGGCCGCAAGATGGGCCACCATCATCTTAAAGCCTTCGACCAGGTGACGCGCGTTCACCGGCTTAAACGCACCTTCCTGCTGCCTGGCTTCAACGTAAGAGATAATCCCCTCCCAGGCCTCCTCCCGTTTATGAGCAAGGTTCCCGAAGATCTCGGGGTTCTCCAACATGCTGAAGATAGTTAGCCGCAGAGGGGAATTTAACGCCTCACGCAAATTGTACTCCAAGACATGAGAAGCGCAAGCGAGGAACACGCCATGATCATCTTTCTCGCGTATCCTCTCCGCAACCGCTTCATCCTCCTCCAGCGGATGCGCATGCGCTGAGAAATCGGCCAACGCCTGGTAGATCCCCTCCTTGCTGCCGAAATGCTGGACGACCAATGCGCGACTGACGCCCGCTTCCTCAGCTATGTCGTCAAGGGTCGTGCCTGCGAAACCTTTCTCCGCGCAAATCCCCCGCGCAACCTCCAGTATCTGCTTCTTCCGCTCCTCGCCCGAGATTCTCATCTGGCGCCCCCTATCGTGATTAAGATGACCGACTCTCTCCGATCCTCCCGTCGTTGGCTGCAGGAAGGGCTACCATGAATAGCTCATAGAGAGAATGCTCATTTACTCCAATTGTTCAACATAATCTATGACCAACGGATCATGCCCGGCTCAGCACTGGTCATAGAAGCCGAAGTCCATAACCGCCTTCTTCATCACATAAAGGTTGTAGGGTGGTGCCTGAACGGGCACCTCACATCCCGCCATCAGCAGATAGCCGCTGGGAGAGTACTTGGCTTTCTCTATGGCGACCTTGCACAACTCATAAACCTCTTGCCAGGTGCCCTCCTGAATGATCCGCGGTTCGATGTTGCCCGCAATGGCATGCCCATCGCCGAAGTATTCGATCGCCGTCTCTAGATCCACCTCGTGCCCAAAGCTGAGGATGCCCGGATCCCCGAACGGCATCTGGGCCCAGTAGGGCAAGTTCAGATTCTGCTCTCCACAGATATGGCAGAAGATATGCTCGATCCCACGCTCCATGGCATGCTGATGAATCTCCTTCTGGTACGGAAGGACGAACTTCTCGAATTGCCGGGGCGAAATGATCTGGTTGGCTGATGTAGCATCGCCAGTGGAGGCCATCATAGGGTGGCCTGCGAAATTCTCCACATAATAGTCGATCACTATCTTGGCGAAGTCGGTGATCTTACGCATCAACTTGTGGACCACCTCCGGCCGCTTTATTATCCAGCGGCACAGCACATCTACCTCAGCGATGTTGCCTGCGCAAGTGAACGCTGGAAGAATCTTGACCGTGATGGGCATGCCGAATTGCTGCTGGATCTTGGCAAACTCAATGGCGATGGGCAGATAGCCCGCGGTCTCCACCTCAGGGATCTCCAGAGCATCCACTTCCTCCGGCGTCTGGGCAGGAAACTTGGTCACCACCGGCGCCTGCTCCCACTCGCTCTCCGGCATCTTGATCTCCCCGCCGAACTCCCAGCCACCTACGGAGGCATAGCCATAGTTGGGACCGCCATCGTAGCCATACATCTCCTGAGTCCATATCTGACACCAGAAGCTCTTCTCCGCATCCTCGTAATAGGCGCGTATCGGGTATCCCACATTCCTGGCACAGAACCCAAAGATGAAGGGCATGAAGGGGACGCGATCAGGTCGCTGCCGCATCAGTATGGCCCTCATACGCTCCGGTGAGGTCATCGTCTCCTGTCTTGGTTGCTCAGCCTCTGCCATCTCACGCCTCTCCTTTCGGTGTCCCATGCGCCGAGGCCTGGCGAATCCTTGGTACTAGTCGTAGAAGCCGAAGTCCATAACCGCCTTCTTCATCACATAGATATTGTAAGGCGGCGCCTGGACAGGGACCTCGCACCCTGCCATCAGCAGATAGCCACTGGGAGCGTACTTCGCTTTCTCGATGGCGATCCTGCACAGTTCGTACACCTCCTGCCATGTTCCCTCCTGGATCACCCGGGGTTCGACATTGCCAGTTATGGCGTGCCTGTCGCCGAAAATCTCAATCGCCTTCGTTAGATCCACCTCATGTCCAAAACTGAGGATGCCCGGGTCCCCAAATTCGATCTGCGCCCAATAGGGCAGGTTCGCATTCTGCTCACCGCAGATATGGGAGAAGATGTTCCGGATTCCCTTGTCCAAGATGTGCTCGTGAAGCTCTCTTTGGTAGGGGAGCACGAACTCCTCGAACTGCGAGGGCGAGATGACCTGATTCGAAGACATAGCCTCCATACCGGTGAAAGCTATCATCGGGTGACCAGCGAAATTCTCGACAAAGTAGTCTATCACTCTCTCCGCAAAGACAAGCACTTTGCCCAGCAACTTGTGGGCGACCTCCTGCTTCTTCATCAACCACCGACAAAGCATATCTATCCCGGCGATGTTACCCGAAGCGGTGAAGGGTGACATTCCCATCACCATGATGGGCATGCCGAAATGCTGCTGGATCTTGGCGAATTCGATGGCGACAGGATAGGCCCCCGAGGTTTCTACATGCGGGATCTCCAGGGCGTCCACCTCCTCCGGCGTTCGCGCGGGATGGCGCGTGACCGCTGGCGCCTGCTCCCACTCGGTCTGAGGCATCCTGATCTCCCCGCCAAACTCCCAGCCACCGTAGGAAGCATAATGGTACAATGCGCCACCATCGTAACCGAACATCTCCGCCGTCCACATCTGAGCCCAGAAGCTCTTCTCCGCGTCGTCGTAGATGCTCCGTACGGGGTATCCCACGTTCCTGGCACAGTAGCCAAAGATGAAAGGCATGAAGGGCACCCTGTCCGGCCGTCTGCGTGTCAGTATAGCACTTATCCGCTCCGCCGAGGTCATCGTTTCCTGTCTAGGTTGCGTAGTCTCTAACATCTTATTGGCCTCTGCGTCTCGACCACACTACACGTGGCTACGCCTTCTTCAACTCCCTCAGTCGGCTGACCATCTGGATAGCCTCCTGCACCGCATTCGCCGCGTTTGGAGCATACCCGTCAGCCCCATAACTGTCCGCCACCTCTTGCGAGATCGGCGCTCCTCCCACCATGATCATCGCATTGGGGTTCCGCGCCTTGATCATCTGGATCACCTTCGGCATCGCCAACATGCTGGTCGTCATCAACGCCGACAAGGCCACTATCTCCGAATCCGTCCTCAGTTGCTCCTCTACGAACCTCTCCAGCTTCACATCTCTACCCAGATCATGAACCTCGAAGCCCGCAACCTCGAACATCATCTTCACCAGGTTCTTCCCAATGTCGTGCACATCTCCCTCAACCGTGCCGATCACCACCTGACCCTTCACCTCTGCCTCTTTGCCGGAGACATGGGGCTTCAAGATGTCCAGCCCTGCATACAGCGCATCCGAGCACATCAGTACCTCCGGCACGAAGTACACCTGATCGGAGTACAGCTGCCCCACGTGCTCCATGCCCGCCGCCAGGCCGTCCATGATCGCCTCGTAAGCATCCATGCCCTCATCCAGGGCTGCTTGGGAGAATTCGATCACCTTGTCCTCGTCGAACTCGACCACGCCATCATACAGCGCCTTCAGAATCTCCTTCTTTCTCTCTTCAGCTGCCATCTCTTCGCCTCCTACTTCTTAGTGTAAATTCAATCACTTGTGATGCTTGACTACTCCTCCAGAATTGACTCACCCCCTTTCCTACCAGTACTTCATGCCCTACACAGTCTAACGCACTTTAACGAACAAACCGACCAACACACCGAGCAGACTGATGGGAATCAAGACATATCCAGCCAACTCCCATCTGCCGGTGGCCTGGACGATACGACCAAACATGACAGGCCCAAGCAACAGCCCCAGATTTTGGAGCGTCACCACACCCCCCATACCAATTCCAGCCAACTCCGGCCCCTCCATCACCTCCGGTACCGCAGCAAAAACCATAGTGGGAATCACACCAGCGAACGCGCCGAATACAATCATGAACAACGGGATCCCTACTCCGGTAAGCCTGAAGGGCAAGATCCAAAGTGCAGCGAGAATGAGGTAGGCAATAGTATACACCAGCTTGCGTGATCCGATCCTGTCCGAAATCCATCCCGCCACAGGACAAGAGATAATGGTCGTTAGCGAAGACAAGCTGACGACAAAACCCGCCGCGGCTAGCGGATAGTCTCGCACGGTGTGCAAGAAGGTGGGCATGTTAGTCACAAAGGCCGGCAAACACATGGTGAAGCAGAAAAGCACCAGGCCGAGCAACCAGATGTTGCGATTGGCCAAGGCGCGCCCCAAAGTCACCAGACTGGGCGGCCCCGCAGGACTCCCGAGTCCATCGGGATTCGAACTTGCGAGCCCGGCACCCACAGCCGTTGGCATCTTGACCAACGCCCAGAAGACGGACAAGCCCACCAAGCCGTAGGCACATCCGAACCACCAAACAGCCGGCCAGCCGAATCCGGTTGCCAGCGCAGGGGCGACATTGAGGACGATGATGGCGCCCACCGGCACCCAGGTCGCGAAAACGCCCATGGGAGCCCCCCTTTCCTCAGCGCTGAACCAGATGGCTATGATAGCAGGCGCGACGACCATCATCAGCACGAAACTGAGGCCTTCGATCGTCCGGCTCGCGAGGAACATTGCTGCACTGCTGCTCGTTGCACCGAGCGCAGCGCCCACGACCACCGAAGCAAGAGAAATGAGCCCTAAACGCTTCGGACCGATGCTCTGGACAATCAACCCCGCGGGAATGGCCAGCACTAATCCCGCCAGCGAGGAGATGGACATGAGCAGGTTGGCCGCTGTCAGGTCCAACCTGAAAGCCTCCATGAGTACTGGCATGACAGGCGGCACCTTGTTCCCGTTGATAGGAATTGCGATAGCAGCTACAAAGAGCCCGATCATCACGATCCACGCATGTCGCCTTGACATTACAACTCCTCAGGTCTCTTCACCGTGTGCGTACCACATTTTCCCCATCGGAAATCGACTAGCAGTCCAGTCCAACCTACTCTCTACTAAAACGACACTCCTCACGAAGGGGGCAATATTTACAAGCGCGGTCCATAGCCAGAGGCAACATCTCCTCTCCCAGGCCGATGGCCAGGGATACCGATTTCGCAGGCACCATCAAGTGACTGAAATCTAGTTCGAGGCCGAGCTGCTCCGCCGGTAGCAGCTCAAAGAAGGTCTTTTGATCCTCTATCGGCCAATCGATCTGGCCCGGCTGAAAGGGTGCGCTCGCCTTCCAACCCCTGCCAGCCGCTACGTCTTGGATCAACCGATGGGCTCTGTCAGCCACTTCGCCAATGGCAGCTGTCCCTATGCCGTCAAGGAGCACCGCCCGCACTTCGTCGCCTCGCTTCCGATAGGCCGAAACTTGTTCCTCCAGTTCGCCTCCGATAGTGCACAAGACCAGAGCAACTTCTCTCGCCAGACCAAATCTATCAGCCAGCAACCGGCCTCGAAACGTCGCACCCCCATCCAAGACCATGGCCTGTTCCTGCATCTCTCGAATCGGAAAGAGGCCATAGAGAATCGCTGGCTTGACGAGTTCACGCGCCTGAGCCAGCAATTGACGGTTGAGTTCCGTTTGCTCCCTCGGTGAAAGACGCCCCGACGGATCGCCGCCTTGACACCACAGGATGAAAGACATCTCAAGTTCAAGCTCAAGGTTGGTTATCAGCTCCATGCCTGGGTCTTCCTGAACAGGACGTGCTGCATGCATATTGGCGGTTGTAAAAAGCTGCCTCACGAAGAAAGGGATAGAAGTCCCATCCGAAAGGACGTATCTCCTATCCCCTTTCTCTCGAAGGTCTTTGGAGCACAGCAGAGGCGGGTATCCTGGCTTCTTTGGCAACGATAGCAATCCTCACTCGTTGCCAAAGCTACAATTGCGGGACAGCGCCGGACTTTGACCGGCTTCCCCTTTAAGGCCTGGCATCCGGGCCTTGGGTCACCGCTGCGTGGCACGTGCAGTTGTTCGAGAACCAGCTATGGTTCTGACTAACATGTTAGTCACACGGATTCTAAACTAGATCCGATTCGTTGTCAAGTACCCAAGAGTGAGGGGTGTATCCGAGAATTGTAGGGGTTTCAGACTGGAACCTCGGCACAGCCAAAACGACGCCTGTCATTCTGAGCCGCAGCGCAGCTGAGGCGAAGAATCTAGCTGTCTACTTGGAGGAGCGAGATTCTTCGCTTCGCTCAGAATGACGGGGATGCTGCGGGGTGCTGGCTATGCATTCACCCGTGGCTTGTGATGTACCGACCATTGCCATTTATCGGGTGCAGGGCTCGGCCAGAGGGTGTCGTTCAGCTAAGACATTTGCCCGAACTTGGTATACACCCCATGGTGAGGTGTTGTGCGGCAAGAGCTCGGAGAGCGCGAGGGGCCTGCCCTGACCCTGCCGAAGAGTATCCCCTCGCCATTCATTCCCGCCTGCGTATTGGGACTTGCGCCCAATCGCTGCGCAAGCCCAGCATCCGATATCATCTGCCGGAGGCCAGCACTATCTAAGAGTTGGGGAGGCCTTGAACTGACAGAAACGTCACCTCGATGAATACGCTTGCGAATGTGGTAGAGGTTAGAAGAACCCCAGTTGACAGGGTGAGATGCGCAGGTCCAACGTCTCAGCAGCGTTGCCAAGGTCAAGACGGGTCATCTTGAACTCGCTGGCGATCTCCCAGGCGTCAGAGCAGGGCAGCCTGCCCCTGACGAGCGCACCACGCATGCGAGACGCCAATGCGTCACTCACCCCCACACCTGCGTGGACGATACGTCCCTTTCCTTCCTCCCTAGGCCGATGCCCGAACAAACCTAACTGGCAACGGGAGACCGAGATGTCCAAACTGGTCGCCACATCCCCTATCTCAAGGGGCTCCACTTCTAACTCCCGCGCGAGCTTAAAGGCCTTGGGACAAGGCAACCTTCCGTCATCCTCCAGAGACGCCTTGATCCTGTCCACAATAATGTCCTGATTTACCATATCTCATCTCCAAAATAGAGGCGCTCCTATCTAGGAGCTAGCCTGTCTCCTCCTCCAAAAGGGAAAGTATCTGCATTGACAACTGGTCCCTGTTGGAAAGGGTCACCTCCAGAGTGACTGGTCGCTTACCCTTCAGTCGGAGCCTCACTTCATCGAGCAGGGCAGGACGGACCACCACCAGAGCCAGGGAAAAGCCGCCTTGTACCAACACGTCCAAGGCTCTCACCAACCCCTGCCCTAGCTCCAGCTCTAAGGGTCCCAATTCGTCCACCACCAGCAGGTCACAAGGGGTCGCCTTGGCCAGAAGGTCGCCCGCCCAGGCCAACGAGGAAGGGACAAAGCTATAACGTCCCCACCGCACCCCGTGAGAGACATCGTCGGCGCTGGCCAGGGGGCGCTCCTCCCCGCTAGCCACATCCACCAAGCTGATGCCCACCTTCTCCTTGCCATCGAAGAGGGCAGGAGAGAGAACGCCCGTGCAAGAGAAGCCTCGCTGCTGCGCCTCCTCCACCACCCGCTGGCAGAGATTGGTCTTCCCGATTTTCCGCTCCCCCGTGAGCAGCACAATCTTGCCCATCTAGGCCATCTTGACCACTATATCGGTGATGACGTTAGCCGCCTCATCGCCCCTGTCGGCAGAGTTGCTCAGATGGCGATAGAGCTCTCTCAGCTTCAGCATCTCCACGACCTGCTCGCACGTAGTGGGACCTGAGAACAGGTCAGCAAGCGCCTCGCGATAGATCGTCTCCACGCGGTTTTCCAGCGCCTTGGCCCGCATAGCGTGCTCGTAGGCCACACCGGGATGATCCTTCAGGCGCAAGGTGGCCATGTGTATCTCGTTTGCTGCATCCCTTAGCAGGGAAGCCATGCGGAGCAGATGCTGGTTGGGTGCCACGTCCAGGATGTCCATCTCTTCCACCGTGGAGTCGCCATAGTCGAGGATGTCATCAATCGCACGCGAGAGGGCGAAGATATCCTCCCGATCCATCGGTGTGACGAAGGTGCGATTCAACTCGTCCACAAGGATGCGGCGCAACTCGTCAGCTTCCTTCTCCGCTTGAATAACCCGCTTCGCTGCCTCTTTGCTATTGTTCCTCATATACTCCTCCAGGGCCTCCATGCCCTCCAGAGTCTTGGCCGCCTGTTCGACGATCAGACGAAGGAAGTTGTCCCCTCTTGGCCTCAAGAAGTCCTTGAATCCCATGGCCTATATACCTCCCAGAAAATGGTTGATCGGATAATATAGCAGTGCTGCTCCCAGTGCGGAGACAGGGATAGTCATGAGCCAAGCAGCGAGGATATCAACCGCCACGCCCCAGCGTACCATAGACACGCGCTGAGCGGAACCTGTACCCATGATGGTTGAACTGACCACCTGAGTGGTGCTCACCGGCCCTCCAAGCAAGGCCGCACCCAGGATGACGATGGCCGATGACCCCTGGGAGACGAAGCCATCCACCGGCCGGAGACGATAGAGGCCGGCCCCCAATGTTCTGATGATGCGCCATCCGCCGAAGGCGGTCCCCAGGGCGATGGCAGCCGCAGAGAGGGCGATAACCCACCAGGGCACAGAGAACTGGGGCAAAAAACCACCAGCTACCAGCCCCATGGTAATGATGCCCATAGTCTTCTGAGCATCGTTGGTGCCATGGCTCAAGGCCAGGGCTACAGCGGTCAAGACCTGTGAACGCTTGAATAGCCAGTTGATGCGTGGAGAGGCTCCCCGAGCCAGGAATAGTACCAGCTTCATGCCCAGGTAACCGAAGATCAAACCGATTAGCGGCGAGACCACCAGGGCAATAACCACCTTCGATAAGCCATCCCTGTGGATCGCATCAAGTCCGGCGGCTACCGTCACTGCGCCCACAATGCCCCCCACCAAAGCGTGGGACGAACTTGAAGGCAACCCAAAGAACCAAGTGATCAGATTCCAGCCGATGGCGCTGAGCAGAGCAGCCATGACCACGCTAATCGTGATCGTCTGGGGGTTCACGACATCCTTGCCGATGGTCGTGGCCACAGCCACGCCAAAGATGAAAGGCGCGGAGAAATGCGCGACAGCACTGAGAGCCAGAGCGCTCCGCGGCCTCATAGCCCTGGAGGATATCATGGTAGCCACTATGTTCGCGCTGTCGTGAAAGCCGTTCAGAAAATCAAAAACAAGAGCCACCACAATGAACGCAATGATGTAAACCTGGCTGGTGACCATCTTCTATTCCTTATCGGGCCCTGCCAAGGCCCTTATGACTATTATGGCCGGATCTGATCCGGCCACAACGTCGCCGCTTTGCAATGGGCATACATATATTATACTATGGGCCTTATGTCAATTCAAATGTGTATATACGGCTCCTTGACGGCGGCGGTCGGTCGCATGCCACCGCTCCCTTTGCATTCCTACACGTGGTGTGGCACAATACACGGCAAAGATATCGGACCTTGGGGATTTTGTTGCCACCGGTATGAGTTGCGCGGCGTGGGCCCTGGCATCATCTCTACTAAGACCAGGCTCGCCTTGCATACCGCGGCCGGGCTTTGCGTGTCGCGCCGATTCGGCTTTTCGGCACCCTAGGAGCAGCCTTCGATTGCAGCCTTTCGTTTCACTGCCTTCGCCTACGCTCAGAGCAGGGAGGGCATGCTCAGGACAGGCCTGCTCAGGGTGCTACATGCAAGAATCTAGGGAGGCGCCCCATGACAGGATTTGCGTATCCTAGATCTGGCTACAGGGTTAGATATAGTAGCAGTAAAAGGAGGTTGGACCATGGAAGGCACTGTCTTCGGTTATTTCAATAGGAGCGTTGAGAGATTCCCTGACAAGGATTACCAGAGAATCAAGGTGGCCGGCTCTTTCCAGGGCGTTACATACAAAGAGGCTTACGATACTGTTCTGGAGATAGGAACTGGCCTGATGAGTTTTGGCGTTAACAAGGATGATAGAGTTGGCTTCATTTGCGACCTCCGTCCGGAGTGGATCCTGGTCAACCTGGCCCTGCAGGGGATTGGTGCGCCTGATGTTCCCCGAGACACAGATGTTCCCCTGCCTGAACTTGAGGTCATAGTTGATGATTCAAGACCGAGGTTCATGATAGTTGAGAATGAAAAGGCTCTGGACAAGGTCTACCGGATAATGGATACCTTTTCCTTCATCGCAGGGATATTCGTGATCGAGAAGGAATTCAAGCGTAGGAAGAATGTCTACTCCCTTGACGATGTCATCGCTGAAGGCAGAGCCCAGTTGGAAAAGGGAAACAACATGTTCCTGGAGGGAGCAGAGAGGATATCACCAGATGACATATCCACCCTAGTATATACATCGGGAACGCAAGGTCTCCCTAAGGGAGTGATCTTAACCCATTCGAACTTCGCCCATCAGTTTGAAGTCATTCCGCCATTGTGGGGCCTCAATGAGAATGACCGAGTGCTCTGTTTCCTGCCGCCCTGGCACTTGTTTGAAAGAGCTGTAGAGTACTTCGTCCTTGTCATCGGCGGTTCCATGTCCTACACGACGACAAAGGATATCTTGAAGGACCTCGTTGTTGAAAAGCCGACCTTCTTCGCATCTGTGCCCAGAGTGTGGATAGCGATATATGAGAGAGTTCAAAAGGAGATAAGAAACCAGAGACCTCCATTGAACGGTGTAGTGGCCTCGCTTGTCGAAAACGCTTTGGCCTACAAGAAAGCTGTGAACACAAGGAACAACAGATACCCCGATGCAAGCTACGAGGCGGGCGGCAAGCTGAAGGCCATCAGAGACTCGGCTGTACATTACGTCTCATACAAACTCGCAGATCTGCTGGTCTTCTCCAAAGTCCGAAAGACCCTTGGAGGAGAACTCAGGGGAGCGGTCTTCGGCGGGGCGCACCTGCCAGAACATGTGGAAGACTTCCTGGACGCCGCCGGGCTGGACGTATTGGAGGCCTATGGAATGACAGAAGCATCACCTGTGCTCACGGCCAGGGCTTTTGGTGGCACCCTGTACACTGCGGGGAAGCCGATTCCGCAAACCGAGATTCAAATACTTGACCACTACCTGAACCCTGTCGAACGAGGAAAACCTGGTGTGATCTATGCTAGAGGGCCCCAGATAATGAAGGGTTATACAAATCAGGAGCTTACCAGCCAGGCCCTCTCTCCCTCTTCAGATGGACAGCCGCTGAAATGGTACAACACAGGAGACCTTGGCTTGATCACCCCCAGCGGGCATTTGAAGATCCTGGGCAGGGTGAAGGATGATTTCAAGCTTCTCAGTGGCGAATGGGTTACCCCGCAGCCCGTTGAAGACATGATTCGCGAAAGCGAGTACATAAATGATGCTATGCTCGTGGGGACAGACCAGAAGTTCGTGGGAGCCCTGATTTTTCCCGAATGGGATAACCTGAAGCGTTACGCCAAAGAACAGAACGTAGAATACCCGAATGATGATCCAGAATCCGCACA
>JBFFDV010000060.1:0-11444 GCA_041559215.1 Anaerolineae bacterium
CGGGGTATACGAAGTCTCCATCGGAGTTCTGGAAGGAGAAGAGTTATTGGGTGAGGTGGCTCTGGGCCAGATTGAGGTGCGAGGTCGAGCACGCCAGTTCACTATTCCCAAGATACAGCACCCCATGGAGGCCAGACTTGGGGATGGGATACAGTTTCTGGGATATGATTTAAATAGTGATGAGGTGAGGGCTGGTGGAACTTTGCAGTTAACGTTGTGCTGGCAGGCTTTACAGGAGTTGCAGGTCTCATACACAGTATTCACCCACCTGTTGGATGCGGAGGAACACATTTGGGGGCAAAGAGACAACATCCCCATCAATGGAGACGCGCCGACAACGAGCTGGGTGCAAGGAGAGGTGGTCGTTGATGAGTACGAGATCATGGTAGAACCAGGGGCTCCTGCTGGGGAATACGTGATAGAAATCGGCATGTATGATGCCGCCACAGGGCAGCGCCTACCCGTCGTCAGCGATAATCAGATCTTGGAACAAGACCGAGTCCTATTGGGGGTAGTTCAAGTAGCCCCCTCAAACTGAACACCCTATGTAAAGAACATAATCAAGAATGAACTGCCCTCCAAGCAAGATAGTCTTCCGCAAGGAAGGGACTTCCCAACCAACGAATGGATGGCAGGAGATGTTATTGTCGATCGCTATTCAATCCTCGTGCCATCGGACACCCCGGCAGGCGACTATCTTCTGACAGTAGGGATGTACGATTCGAAGGCCCGCCAACGACTGCCAGTTTTCGATGGACGGGGAGTGAGTCGAGGGGATCGAGCTATCATTATGCGGGTGAGGGTTAACTAGTAGCAGAGATGGTTTGCATCGGCTGTCTCCACGCTTTTCCGCCCCCCTCAGATCCGCGTCATATGTGATACGATTGAGCCTATTCGGGCAGCCAGATGCTATAGTATCGCCCGAATCCGACAGCATAACCCCTAGTAGGGAAGCCATTTGCCTGTGTTTCGTCAAGATAGTATAATGGGGCCAAATCGAAAACCTTGGGCGACGCCCAGGACTCGAAGGGGAGGGAAGAAATCAGGAGAGTGACAGTTCAATGCGCATAGGGATCGACGCCCGCCTCGTGTATTACAGCCGAGCGGGCATCGGGCAATATATTGTGGGTCTGGTCGAGGGCTTGAGCAAAACTGATAACGAAAACGAATATGTCCTCCTGCAAAGTCGCAAGGATCATTCTGTCTTAACTGATCAGGCAAACTTCTCTAGGAAGTCTCTCTGGACTCCAAGCCATCACCGCCTAGAACAACTGGCTCTACCCTTCGAGATTACCCCATTACGACTGGATATCCTACACAGTCCTGACTTCATACCCCCCTTTCGACGCGACTACAAGTCAGTGATTACCGTCCATGATGTGGCCTTCATCCTGTATCCCCATTTCCTGACTCAAGAGAGCGCCCGCTACTATGGCCAGATAGATAGAGCAGTGCGACATGCTGACCACATCATCGCCGATTCCGCGAGCACTAAACAGGATATCATCAATTTCTTGGGAGTTCCTGAATCCAAGATCACTGTGATCTATGCTGCGGCCAGTAGTCGATATCGGCCCATCGAGGATGAACATTCTCTGGCAGAAGTTCGAGAGAGATACTGCCTAGATAGACCTTTCATGCTCTTTGTCAGTACCATCGAACCTCGCAAGAATCTGCCCACTTTGTTGAGAGCCTATCGACAACTTTTGGACCATTATAAACTGGAAGTGACACTGGTCGTCGTGGGACAACGGGGTTGGTTTTGCGGTGAAGTATTTGCGGTGGCCGAGACGCTAAACCTAAATGACGAAGTGCTCTTCTTGGGTCATGTACCCACAGATGACCTGGTGTTACTTTACAACGCAGCACGCGTTCATGTCCACCCATCTTTCTACGAGGGGTTTGGACTACCGCCCCTTGAAGCCATGACTTGTGGCACACCTACCATCGCGGCCAATGTCTCGTCTTTGCCCGAGGTAGTGGGTGATGCAGGCCTCCTGGTGGACCCAGAGGATGTGGAAGCTTGGACAGTGGCCATGTGGAGAGTGCTAACCGATGACTCCCTGCACTCGGAATTGACGGAGAAGGGACTGAAACGAGCTCAACTCTTCTCTTGGGAAAAAGCAGCCGGAGAGTTTCTCCGGCTATATGAGCGCTTGCAGATATGAGTGCCAAGATACTCTTCCTGACGCCCGACCTCCCCTACCCTCCCCATCAAGGCGCCGCCATAAGGAGTTTCAATCTGATCAAGAACCTGGCCGCTCGCCATGAAATCCATTTGCTATCCTTCGTCCAAGAGAGCAACAGCCTGAACAGGATCGGCCCCCTGTCGAGATATTGCAGCAGCATAGCTACTATCCCTGATGGTGACCGATCAACCAGACAGCGGGCGTTATCGGTCCTATTCTCCACCAAACCAGATATGGCTTTGCGCCTGCCCTCGGCTCAATTCGCAAATCAGTTACGGATTTGCTTGGATAGTGAGCGATTTGATTTCGTCCAGGTGGAGGCCATCGAAATGGCTCAATATGGACTAGCCATCAAGGAAATGGGCCTGGCTTCACCACCACTGGTGATCTTCGATGACATAAACGCTGAATACATGCTCCAGAGAAGAGCCTTTGAGGTCGACGTGAAGCATCCAACGTTTTGGTTAGGAGCCTTCTATTCCCTGCTCCAGTGGCAGAAGCTGCGTCGCTACGAGTCGGAGGTCTGCCGCGAGATGGACAAGGTAGTGGTTGTATCTCCAGCCGACGGGCAAGCACTTCAACGGCTGGTGCCAGGCTTGGAGACCACGGTCGTTCCCAATGGTGTCGACACCAGTTACTATTCGCCTGGTGATATGGATAGGGAATCCGATGTCACCTTGGTCTTCACTGGCAAGATGGATTTCCGACCTAATGTTGATGCCGTACTATGGTTTGCACAGGAGGTGTTGCCCTTGATCCAAGAGGACATCCCTAGAGCGCACTTCAACGTGGTGGGCAGAAACCCTCACCGACGTTTGCAGCCCTTGAAAGAACTTCCGGGCATCACCTTAACCGGCTACGTCGAGGACATAAGGCCCTACATCGCCGAAGCCGGAATTTACGTTGCGCCGCTACGTGTGGGAGGAGGCACCCGTCTCAAAGTACTCGAGGCCATGTCCATGAGCAAGGCGATAGTCTCTACATCAGTGGGCTGTGAAGGTATAGACATAACGCCCGGAGAGGAATTGCTCATCGCTGATGAACCTCTCATCTTTGCAAATAAGGTTTTAAGTCTGATGAATGACCGTCGGCGACGAAGAGAGTTGGGTCTGGCAGCCCGCCGCTTGGCAGAGACCCGTTACGACTGGCAGCATATCACTTCTTTGATGGAACAGGTATATGAAAGCTAGTTTACGGCGCCTGATGCTGCAGACGGTGTCTCGACTGTCTGCTCCTTTCATTAACCGGGTGAGACCGTCTTTGCCACAAGAGCCCTCCCGCATCCTCGTCATCCGCCCCGATCATATCGGGGATGTACTGTTCACGACTCCAGCCTTACGAGCTCTACACTCCGCAGCGCCCGATGCTCACATCACCTATATGGTCGGCCCGTGGGCCTACGAAATCGTAAAGGACAATCCATATCTTGATGAGATAATGATCTGTACTTTCCCAGGCTTCACGCGCCGTCCCAAGAAACATCCCTTACAGCCGTACATGGTGCTATGGCGCTACGCTCGGTCACTGCGAGGCAAATCCTTCGATTTGGCTCTTGTCCTACGGTTCGATCACTGGTGGGGAGCGATGCTGGCATATTGGTCAGGCGTTCCCCAGCGGATAGGCTATGCACTTCCAGAAATGAGCCCCTTCCTGACAAGAGCCGTACCCTACGTGGGCGGACGACATGAGGTAGAACAGAACATGCATCTCGTCAGAACCGCGCTGGGCGATGATATCGCAAGCCCTGGTCCTTTGGAGTTCGAGCCAGCACCAGAAGATGTCAAGTCCGCCCTCAATCTCTTGCCAGCCGAGAATGGGGATCAAAGATATCTTTGTCTCCACCCCGGAGCAGGATCTCCGGTGAAGCTCTGGCGATCAGAGTACTTTGCTCAGGCAGCTGACACCCTCGTCAACCGGTATGGCTTGCAGGTTATCATCAGCGGTTCAGCTGATGACAGGAGTCTAGTCGAGGACATAGCCGGACGAATGGAAAGCAATCCCATCGTAATCGCTGGACAAACCAGCTTGGGAGAACTAGCGGCCATCATGAGCCGTTGTGAACTGGTCGTCGGCGTGGATAGTGGCCCCCTACATCTGGCCGTATCTCAAGGTGTTCCCACGGTGCACCTTTTCGGTCCCGTTGACCATCACACCTTCGGCCCGTGGGGCGATCCAAGGAAACACCTGATTCTCCTGTCAGATATGGCTTGCATCCCCTGTAACCGGCTGGACTATGGCCCAGAGGAACTGATGGACCATCCCTGCGTGAACTCTATCACCGTGCACCAAGTATTGAAGGCTGCCGATTCTCTCCTGAGGGGTTATAGCTAGATGTGGCCAGGGTATGATACAATCTTTTTCAAAGCAAGAGGCAAGGAGAGCGTATGGCACAAGAACTAACCGCACAGCAACTGGAAGAGGACTCTCATTGGTGGTTCGCCAGTAGAACGCGAGCTCTGCTCGCGATGCTGGACAAATGGGTTCCTGGAAACACGCTCAAGGTCTTGGACGTGGGCTGCGGCGCCGGAAACATGATCCATCATCTTGGTCGCTACGGCGAGGTCATGGGCATAGACAACAACCCCATACCTCTGAAGATTGCCCACCAACGAGGTTACGATGCCCGGCTCGCTCCTGCAGAGGATATGCCTTTCGAGAATGGCTCCTTCGAGTTAGTGACAGTCCTGGACGTGATAGAGCACTGCGACGACGACATGCAAATCCTGCGCGAATGTTATCGCGTCTGTACACCTGGGGGTCTGATCGCCATCACGGTACCGGCTTTCCAGCGGCTGTGGAGTAATAATGATGTGATCAACGATCACAAGCGTCGGTACGCCGCATCAGAACTAAACGCCAAATTGAGTGAGGTCGGCTTCGTGATCAAAGGCATGACCTATAACAATTTCTTCATTTTTCCCGTGGCTGCAGCACTGATCCTGGCACGAAGAAGCAGCGAGCGAGAACCTCAACTGGCTACGCCGAACACCGATGAGGACGCCTATCAGGTGGAGATGGAGCCCGCACCGCCACTGCTCAACTCTATCTTGACCGGCGTCGGCTGGCTAGAAGCCGCAATATTGCGTTTCACCAGTTTTCCCCTCGGCACTTCCGTTATCTGTATCGCGCGCAAAGAACCCGTCCCCGACGACCCAGGAACTCGCATCCCCCATGATAAGAGAATGTCACAAGGTCACACAGTTCCTACAACCGAAGGCCTGGGTCCAGAGAGCAAACTAGAGTGAGGGCATTGTGGAGAAGTTCGTTATCGAAGGGGGATATCCCCTACACGGCACGCTGATACCCAGCGGAAACAAGAATGCGGCATTACCGATACTGGCGGCCACCCTTCTAACCGACGAGAAAGTGGTACTAAGAAACGTCCCTCGGGTCAAGGATGTGGAGACCATGATGGAGATTCTCTCCGCTCTTGGAGTGGAGATAGAGGAAACGGGCGATCACAAACTGACAGTTCGCGCCAAGAACGTGAGAACTACTAAGCTGGATCCCGAGTTATGCCGAGAGATCCGAGCTTCCATACTCCTCGCAGGCCCTATGTTGGCTCGCTGCAACGAAATCAATCTGCCCCCTCCTGGAGGAGATGTTATTGGAAGAAGAAGGGTAGATACTCACCTTATGGCCTTGAGATCGCTGGGGGCTGAGATCGAGATAGGCCACGGTTATGATATGAAGACCAGCGAGCTCGAGGGACAGGATATCTTCCTTGATGAAGCCAGTGTCACAGGTACTGAAAACGCTCTGATGGCAGCATGTATGGCCAAGGGAAGAAGCATCATCAGGAATGCGGCCTCGGAGCCTCACGTACAAGATCTAGGCCTATTTCTCAACACACTGGGCGCAAGGATATCACACATTGGCAGCAACACCTTGGTCGTTTATGGAGTAGATAGATTGCGCGGAGGAGAATACGAAATCGGCCCCGATCACATAGAGATCGGCAGTTTCATCGGCGCGGCAGCGGTGACTCAGGGAGAAATCCTCATCAAGAATGTTGTGCCGCAGCACCTGCCGATGATACTTCTGACTTTCGAGAGGCTGGGAATCACCGTAGAGATGCAGGGCCAAGACATCCTTGTGCCTGGCAAGCAAAGCCTGCGAATAGTGACGGACGCGCATGGAGTGATACCCAGAATAGATGACGGCCCCTGGCCCTCATTTCCCGCAGACTTGATGAGCGTAGCCACGTTGGTCGCCACCCAGTGCGAGGGGGCGGTCCTGATGTTTGAGAAGATGTATGAGAGCCGGATGTTCTTCGTAGACAAGCTTTTCTCCATGGGAGCTAACATTATCCTCTGCGACCCTCACCGTGCGGTGGTGATGGGCCCGACCAAGCTACATGGCGAGGTTCTCATCAGCCCAGACATCCGCGCAGGAACGGCTATGTTGATCGCCGCCCTGTGCGCCGAAGGCCAGAGCGTTATCAAGAACATAGGCCAGATAGATAGAGGCTACGAAAGAATTGACGAAAAGCTTCGGGCCCTTGGCGCGCGAATAGAGAGAGTGAAGGACTGAACAGCACAGAAAGGGACAAATGGCCAGGATCTATCTGGGCCTGGGATCGAATCTGGAAAACCGCGCCCAGAATATCTTTGAGGCACTGCAGCACCTGAAAGCAAGGGTACACCTGGACCAAATCTCCTCCCTATATGAAACAGAGCCGATAGGCTTCAAAGATCAACCTTGTTTTCTCAATCTGGTCTGCGGTGGCGAAACTGATCTATCCCCCCAAACTTTGCTCCACCTAGTGAAGGCGATCGAGCAAGAGATGGGACGCAAAAAGGGCCTCCGCTTCGGCCCTCGTCTCATAGATATTGATATCCTTTTCTACGACGACCTGGTGATCAGCACATCCCAGCTAGAGATCCCCCACCCACGCCTCCACAAGCGTGGGTTCACGCTGATCCCTCTCAGCGAGATAGCACCGGATTTGGTTCACCCTCGTCTCGGCATGACTATGCGTGAATTGCGAGACAGCGCCACCTTGCTGGAGGAGGTTAACCTTTACACCGTCAAGGATGGGCAAGCCAGTAGTTGAACCAGTAGTCAAAAGCCTTCAAATCGTATCTTCCTCGCACCCGGATGCGCCTCAGCTCAAAGGCGTGCTCTGATGATTGCAGCGAACCCGCCTGCACCGTAACGGCAGCCCAGTATCCGGCCGAACGTAGAACATCCACGACCTGTTGATCATATTGGCCTGAAGGGTAAGAAAAGAAGCGCACCGGCTTATGGGTACGAGCTTCGATAGCCTCTCTGGACCCCAGCACCTGCCAGACGATGTAATCGAAGGATTTCCACCTCAGATCAGGATGAGTATAGCTGTGGCTTCCTATCTCCATTCCAGCAGCGTGGAGAAGCTCTACATCAGCCCAGGACATATACCCCTCCCGCTCTTCATCAACAAAGCAAGTGATGATGAAAAACGTGGCCCTGAAGCCATACTTCCTAAGCAGAGGATAGGCGTTGGTGTACTGGTCTTTGAATCCATCATCGAAGGTCAACATTACGGGCTTGGATGGCAAAGGCTGGCCGGCCTGAAGGTGCATAACTAGATCACGCAATGTTACAGGCTGATAACCGTTCTCTATTAGATAGCGAAGTTGAGCCTCGAAGTTAGCGGGAGATACTGACAGATCCCGCCGGATAGCATCGGCATCAGGTGGTGGAACTGCCACATGATGATACATCAGGATAGGGATGACAGTGCGCCGAATGTTTCCATCAGGAGTTGGTTCAGGACTCGGCGTAGGCGAGGGCAACAATCCGCGAAACGGCGTTGGCGTAGAGGCGGGGTGGGAAGTCATTATCGGGGTAGAACTCGGTGTGTGTGGGGGTGGTTGGTCGACAAATGGGGCGAGAAGTCCAGAAGAGGTGGCAAAACGAGCCCAGCCACTGGCGCGGTCTGCCTCGGCCGGAGCATCTAAGCTCCGCTCCCCACTCCTGACCTCGCCTGTCACGAGGGAAAGGGTTCCAAAGATAAGCAATCCCGAAACCAGCAATGATGCCCCACACCACCTGCCAACTCTGGGCAGAAGTGTCAACAAGAACCTCTCCTCATCGATATCTGGTCGATTCTTCGACAAAGATACAGCAATTCGGCAAAACTGTCAAGTAACACCAAACTCATTGAGGCTTGCGCGGCAATTGGTCGCAAGCCCCGATATGTAGGGGGGAATGAAAGGAGAGGGGACAACCCTCGCGCTCCCCGGGCTTTTACTGCGGAACACCAAACTGACTTTCATCCCCTTGAGGGCAAGATGGATAACCTCCGCTTGCAATACTTTGCCAAAAGCGCTAATATAAGGATAGACAGATGATGTCGGTCGGAATACGAGAAGGAGGTTTTGCCATGTTTCAAGAAAAGATCGCACAGCACTATGCTCGACTGGGAAGGAACCAAAGAAAGATCGCCGACTTTTTGACCCAGCAGTACCATGAGGCAGCTTTCATAAACGCGTTTGCGCTCTCACAACGGCTAGGGGTGGATCCGGCCACGGTGACGAGGTTCGCCCAAAGACTGGGTTACGCTGGGTATCCGGAGATGCTGCGTGAGATTCAAGAGATGGTTAAGAAGGAACTCAGGGTGGCCTACAAACCACCCTTGGAGAAGGAAGATGAGGAGGGCCTTTTCTTGCAAGCCTTGGCTCAAGATAGGGAAAACCTGGACCGAGCCATGACGCATGTCAAGGGAGAGACGGTGACCAAAGTGGTCTCCGCCATACGCGCAGCCCGGAACATGTACGTTATTGCGCAAGGCAGGGCCAGGGGTCCGGCCCAGACCTTCGTTTCCCACCTCCGTGGCTTACTGGGTATCCCGGCACAATTGGTGGCGGCCGAAATGCTGGGAGCCCCGGTGTTTCTGGCCTCTCTGGACGTAGAAGATCTGGTCATGGGTATCAGCCTATCAGCTCTCCACGATGACACAGCGCAGTTACTGAGATTGGCGCAATCTCGCGGGGCGAAGACCATCGGGCTGGCAGCTTCTCATACCTCACCTACCGCTTCGACAGCTGATGTGATTCTGGTCTATCCGGGCGAATCGACAACGGGCATACCATCCGTCGCCTCTCTCACCGCGATCCTAGTTGCCTTCTGCCAAGTGATGGCCCGCCAAGAACCAGAGAAACTCAACAGCTTAAGAGAAGGCGTCCAGAAGAACTTGAACTGGCTGTTGGAGGACAAGGGGGAGAAGAAGATTCAAGAGGCTGACATCCTGAGGCAGTTGTAACGCGGATGTGATCCTCGTGAAACTCAAATGCGCCAACCCCGCTGTCCTCTGAGGTTGGCGCATTTCGAAGAGATGCAGCTCGAAGTGCATTCGAAGAGCTCTATATCTCCACGAAATAGGAGCTGCATGCCTGGTCTATTAACTCCTTTGTCAAGGCCGGGGGCACGCCTTGATAATGGGCTATGTCAATGATTTGATCCGCGATATCCCGCGGATGAACAGCCCTCAACTCACGCTTTTGCTTCACATAGTATTCCCGCACCAGATACATGAAAGCCTCTTGATCGAAGGGGACACCCCGCTCATCCGCGACGCGCCGGAAAATTTCGTAGAATTGCTCCTCTGTCGGGTCGCCCACTTCTATCTTGTGACGAATACGCCGCAAGAAAGCTTCGTCCACCAAAGCCTTTGGGTCGATGTTGGTTGCAAATACTATCAGTTGGTCAAAAGGAACCTCGATCTTCTTTCCCGTGTGCAGAGTGAGGTAGTCAACCCTTGTTTCTAAGGGAACGATCCAGCGGTTCAACAGATCTCTGGGTCGCACCTGTTGTCTTCCGAAGTCGTCAATCAGAAACATCCCCCCGTTGGCTTTCATCTGGAAAGGCGCTTCATAATACTTGGATGTGTCATCCCAGACCAAATCCAGACTCTCCAGCGTAAGCTCTCCTCCCACTACCACTCTCGGTCTCTGAATCAATACCCAGCGCCTATCGAGGCGCCCCCCTTCACGCAACGTGGATGCTCCCTGCCCACCAAAATCCACAACCTGATGGTTCAGATCATCAAAAATCTTGATGACATGTCCATCCACCTCCAGAGCATAAGGGACGTATATCTCTCCCCCGAGCATGGAAGCCATAGCCATGGATATCACGGTCTTGCCATTCCCTGGCGGGCCAAACAGAAAGACGGATCGTCCCGAATTCACCGCCGGCCCTATCTTCACTAACATATCAGCAGTGATCACGAGGTGAGACAAAGCTGTCTCAACTTCCTGCGGATGAACAACAACATCTCCTATCGTCTGACTTTTGGTCACCATCTGATAAGCTGCTAATGTGATCGGAGCCGGTCCGATATATTGGCTACGACCCAAGGCCTCTCGTACGCGCTCGATACCTGCGGAAGCGATAGAGTAACGAAATGCCCTCTCGTCGAAGCCTTTGCTGCCGGTTATGCTCACCAGTTGCTCCCGTTTCAGGAAGGTGAGAATCTCGTCCACTACCCCGCTGAAGGGAAGGCATAGCCGCTCGGCGATTTCCTGACTGGTCACCTCACCAACGGAATAGATAGTCTTTAAGGCCAGGTCGCTCAAGAAGCCCCTGTTCAGCCCCGTTTCTTCGATGGAGCGCGGCTGACGAAGCACATTGTTAACACTTTGCATCTTTCCCCCCTCTACACTATGCTAGCCATTGGCTAGGATTATACCACATCTCGCTCTTCTTGGACAACTGCACTTTTGACCGAGGGTGTATCCCAAGTTTGGACGGAGACGGATTCACATGCACAATCTCGGTGCACCTTCCTCTGTGACGGTCACAAGCCCTCCAATAAAGATAACGAAGTAGCACTTGCAACGTTACAATCAAAACGGGTGAGTGCTACGCCAGGGTGAGGATTCAAGAAAGATCTTGCCAGACTCGCCCCGCGGGAGCCAGAAGTTCCATTGTCACTAGGGCCAAAACTGCTTCTGGCCTAATGTCGTTTGGAAGTTCGGGCTTGCGCAGCAATTAGGCGCAAGCCCCAACATACGGGGGTATGAAGTACACGAGGGGCCTGTCCTGAGCGAAGTCGAAGGAACACCCCTCGGACTCCCCGGGCTTTTGCTGCGCAACGCAGTTCTCGACGTACTTGCAAAAAGAATAGGAAAGTGCTATAATATTCGTATAAATGGCAGCTTTGGAGAATAGTGCCCATGGGGGGGAACGAACCGTCCGTTATCATCACCAAGGTAGTACTGCCAAAGAAGCCACTGGATTTTCTAACACGTCCCAGGCTACTGGACTTAC
>JBFFDV010000061.1:0-11403 GCA_041559215.1 Anaerolineae bacterium
AGACATAGAGCACCTCATCCACGCCGTACTCATCGCCGCAAAGGACGGATTTCAACCCCATGATATGATCCATCTCTTCGTCCAAACCCTTTCACTTGTAGTATTTGGCCCAACCCTTCGGGAGGGTACCGTGTGCGCTTTCGCATTTCAAGGGCTGACCCTTCGATCCTTCGACCGCGCTCAGGACATGCTTAGCTCGGGGCGGGAGCCCTCACTACGAGCCCTCCCGTTTGTAGTGTGCGCCTTGGCGCATTCGAGGGGCTGACCCTTCGATCCTGCGGGCACGCTCAGGACGCGCTTCGCTCAGGGCAGGAGCCCTCACTACGAATCACTGCGCAGATCAGCAGCCAGAACTACTCTGGAGGGCTCATAGCACAACGAAACCCGCGGCTGCCAAGGCGATGTCTGGGAATGACTCTGCCGCGAAAGACGCACCGGGCGTACCAGCGAAGGCTCTCGAAAGACCCCCCACGGACAACCCGATACCCCTCAGATTCAAGGTCCTCCCGGCCATCATCCGGGTTGTAGGGATAGGGCCTGTACAGGCTGTTTGTCCACTCGGAGACGTTGCCTGCCATATCCGCCACGCCGTAAGGGCTATCTCCCTGGGGAGAGTATTGGCCCACCGCCGTCGTGTCCAGGATGATCGACGTCTGGGTATTACATTTCGACTTACTGAACTCATTGCCCCAGGGATACTTCCGGCCGTCTGACCCGCGCGCCGCCTTCTCCCACTCGGCTTCAGTTGGCAGGCGTATCTCCTGACCCGATACCGCCGACAGCCAGCGGCAATAGCCTAGGGCATCACGCCAGGATACAAACACGACCGGATGGTCTCCCTTACCCCGCGGGTAGCTTCCTACCTTCCACAAGGGTCCTGCCTTCCAATGATCGGGCAGAACATGTAACATGGCCGCCACATACTGTCGATACTGAGCGTTAGTCACCGGAAATCTCGCGATGTAGAAACCGTCAAGATAGACATTATGGGGCGGCCTTTCGTCACCGTCACCCTCGTCGCTGCCCATCATGAAGCTGCCATCAGGGATATATATCAACTCCATACCCCTGGCGGTAGTAGTGGTAGGCATATCCATGTTGACCTCTTCCATAACAATCTGTATCTACTGTGCACTCAAGGGCATCTGGGACTGAAGACCTTACTACGAACCTTCCAGTGAGCCCATCCTCAGGGCATCATCGCCTTCTGCACATGCAGGATGCACTCCACCTCAGCCAAGGATCTTCTCAGCCACGCAGAGCGGGCGCTTCAGGCCGGTGACGTGGGATATGATCATCTCATCGTCAGCGCCATCACCGCCTTCTGCACATGCATGCGGTTCTCCGCCTCGTCGTAGACGACGGACTGGGGGCCATCGATCACAGCATCGGTGACCTCAATGTTCCGATCTGCGGGTAGGCAGTGCATGTAGATGGCGTCCTCCCTAGCCAGCCCCATCCGCCGTTCGTCGCATATCCAGTCCTCATGCTTGCGCCCTATGGCCACCGCCTCGTCCAGGTCCTCGGTCGTCAGCCAGCAGCCCCAGCTCTTGGGGTAGACAATGTCAGCGCCCTGGAAGCCCGCATCCATGTCATCCAGGGTCTCCAGTGTTCCGCCATGGCGGCGAGCGTTGTCCTGTGCCTGCTCCATGATCTCCGGCATCAGGCGGTATTCGGGGGGATGTACCAGACGCACGTTCATGCCAAAGCGGGTCAGGAGCAGGATCAACGATTGGGGGACACTGATCGGCTTCTGGTAGCTAGCGGCGTACGCCCAGGAAACGGTGATGGTCTTCCCTCGGGGATCCCCTTTCTTTTCAATGATCGTCATCAGGTCGGCCAGCACCTGGAAGGGATGGTACACCTCGCACTGCATATTGAGGACCGGTACGCGGCTGGCGGAAGCTACGTCGCGGATGTACTGGTTGCCCTCTTTCCAGTCGCAGTGACGGATGGCGATGCCATCGAAGTAGCGACCCAAAATCTCGCCGATCTCCTTGGGCGTGTCTCCATGGGCGATCTGCGTCGTGTGAGACTCGATGAAGGCCGCGTGTCCACCCAACTGAGCCATGCCCGCCTCGAAGGAAGCCCGGGTCCGGGTGCTGGAGAAGAAGAACAACATGGCCAGCACTTTGTCACGCAGTAGCGGATGTGGCTCCTCCAGCGCGCGCTTGCGCTTCAGGTCGAAGGCCACGTCCACAACTGTTTCGATCTCTTCCCTCGTCCACTCTTGCGTGGTGATCATGTCACGACCGGACAGGTCGGTTTGCATCGCTGTCCTCCCCTCTATTCCACCGCCCCAAGGATGAGCGCCAGTAGGGCCATGCGCACGACCACGCCATTGTAAGCCTCGAACCAATAACGAGCGTGGCGCGTGTCATCCACATCGGTGGGTAGCTCATCCATACGCGGCAGCGAGTGCAATATGATGGCATCCGACCTGGCTTTGTCGCGCAGCATTTCCCGCGTGACGCGATAGGCAGCTGGGGTCAGGCCTCGCCCCTCCGCAGCCTCCACGCGGGATTGGGTGTAATCGGCCTGGACGACCGGCTCCATGTAGATAATATCGGCATCGGCGATGGCTTCCTCCGTTGTCTCAGCCTCGTTGAAGCGCAGATTGAGGCTAAGCAGCTCCTCTTTGAAATCCTCGGTGAGAGACATCTCCGGCGGCGCCACGAAGGTGGCGGAGATATCGAATTTGGACATGGCGTAGCCTATCGAATGCATGGTGCGCATGCGCATATCGCCCACCAATAGGAAATGCAGTCCGTCCAAGGTGCCCAGCTCGCGCCAGATGGTGAACATGTCGATCAGGACCTGGGTCGGGTGCTCGCCCCAGCCGTCTCCGCAGTTGATGACGGGCACGCTGGCCCATTTGGCTGCCTCGTGCGGCGCGCCTTGCTGGAAATGGCGCATGGCGATAACGTCGCCGTAGTATTCAAGCATAAGGACGGTATCCTTGATGGACTCCTGATAGAAGTCACCGGCGCGCGTCATCCGGGGATCGGCAAACCCCACCACATGCCCCCCCAGGCGATGCATGGCCGCCTCAGTGCTAAGGCGGGTGCGCGTGCTGGGCTGATAGAAGGCGGTCACCAGCGTCTTATGGCTCAGCAAGTCGCCGTTACGCCGGTCGCGCGCATAAGGTTCCAGGTCCTCAGCAACTTGAAAGATGCGCATGTAATCATGCCGCTCGAAATCCTTCAGTGACAGGATGTCACGCCCAAGAAAGCTTCTCATCTCAATTTCTCCTTTCTTTCAATGACTGGACTGTGGCGATAATCGCCACCAAGGGTGATCTCGGGGTGTCGGAAACAACGGGCACGGCGAGCGGTTCCTGTTCCAAGTATACCACACACAAGGGGTTGTCGCCAGAGAGGGCATTAGAAAATGCTTCTCAAAGCTGCCGCTGGATTCATGTCCTGAGCTCGTCGAAGGATGTGATACAGCTCACAGCGGGATTGCCTGAGATTTTACTGATTAGTCCGTTACCCCTCGCTGTAGCGTTCAGAGCCAGTTGAGGGGTACAGAAATGCTAGAACCTTGGTTTCCAATAAGGACAAGTTGCCAACCTGTCCTAGGCCTTGAACGCCGCAATGTGGTAGCACAAGACGACCGCTGGGGACGCTTAACTACCTAGGGGGATTACGGAAGTAAATTCTTAAAGTGCATCAAATCCTGCCGCAGTACAAGGATGTCGGACTTTTCCAACGTCCTTCTCCCCTCTCCCTTTTGCGGCGCGGAGCAGGCGTTGCTATAATAGTATATCGGAGATGGTCGAAGGCGATGATCAAAAACGTGACCACGTCGGAGGTAGTCGCCAGCAGGGTCAAGTGGTGCACCACGTTCCTTACCAGGGGACTGGGCTTGATGTTCCATCCTCCGCTGAGAGAAGATGAAGCGTATATCTTCGTGGAGCGCCAGGAGAGCCGCAGCCTGACCACCATTCACATGCTCTTCGTCTTCTTCCCCCTCGCCGTCATCTGGCTGGACGCCCACAAGCGGGTGGTGGACAAGGTGCTGGCCAGGCCCTTTTACCCCTACTACGCGCCTTGCCAACCGGCCCAGTACTACGTGGAGTGCAATCCGGTCGTCTTGGAGAGGGTGCAAATTGGCGATCAACTAGAATTCTAGCTCCGAAATACGTAGAATGAATAATGGAGGCTGTAAGCCTATTGGCCCAAGAGGCCGCATGTCACTGAAGGGAGACAGACAATGAGTCAGCTTCTCTGGCAACCGTCGGAAGAGCGCATGAAGAGCACCAACATGTGGGATTTCATGCGATACGTCAACGAGCGCCACGGAAAGGATTTCGCCAATTACAGTGATTTATACCGGTGGTCCATTGACGAAAGTCCTCGCTTTTGGGCGACTCTCTGGGATTATGGCCAGGTAATCCACAGCCGCCCTCATGACCAGATAGTGGATGATGTCACCAAGATGCCCGGAGCCAGATGGTTCGAAGGGGCGCGGCTCAACTTTGCAGAAAACCTGCTCCGTTATCGGGACGACCACATTGCTCTGAGCTTCAAAGGCGAAGGCCGTCCGACGGTGAGTATCACCTATGCCCAGTTATTCCAGCAGGTGGCTCGCCTGGCAAAGTCCCTGCGGGATATGGGAATCAAGCCCGGGGATCGTGTGGGAGGGTTTATGCCCAACATGATTGAAACCGTCATTGCCATGCTCGCCGCCTCCAGCATCGGGGCCGTCTGGTCATCCTGCTCTCCCGATTTCGGCATCAAAGGGGTGCTAGATCGGTTCGGCCAAATTGAACCGCGCGTCCTCTTCACCGCCAACGGCTACCAGTACAATGGAAAAGAGTACGATTCCCTGGAGCGAATCGCCGAAATTGTCAAAGAGCTCCCAAGCATCGAAAAGGTGATCGTGGTCCCTTACACGGATCCGAATCCTGATCCAGGCCGCGTTCGCGACGGCGTCCTCTACGCAGACTTTCTCGCCAAGGAAGCCACAGACCTCCCCTTCGAACAGGTTCCCGCCAACCATCCCCTCTACATCTTGTATTCTTCGGGAACCACCGGGGTTCCCAAGTGTATGGTCCATGGGGTAGTGGGAACCCTGCTACAGCACATCAAGGAGTTGAAGCTCCATTCGGATGTAAAGCGAGAGGATACCATCTTCTATTTCACCACTTGCGGCTGGATGATGTGGAACTGGCTGGTAAGCTCTCTGGCTCTGGGCGCCCGAGTGATGCTCTACGACGGTTTTCCCTTCTATCCAGATGCCTCTGGCATGTGGCAAATGGCGCAGGACGAAGGGATCACCATCTTCGGGACCAGCGCCAGCTATCTCGCCGCTCTGGAGAAGGCAGAGGTGAAACCCAAAGCCTCCTTCGATTTGACCCCGCTCAAGGCTGTGCTCTCCACTGGCTCGCCCCTCTCCGTGGAAGGCTTCGAGTTCGTCTACCGTGATATCAAGGACGACCTGTGTCTCTCCTCTATCTCGGGCGGCACGGATATCATCTCCTGCTTCGCGCTGGGAAATCCCATGGGTCCGGTCTATGCTAGCGAACTACAGGTCCGGGGCCTGGGCATGAAAGTGGAAGCCTATGACGAAGAGGGGATGTCAGTCGTCGGCGAGACAGGAGAACTGGTTTGCACCCTGGCCGCGCCGAGCATGCCCATCTACTTTTGGAACGATCCCGACAACACGAAGTACCGCGATGCCTACTTTGACGTGTATCCTGGGGTCTGGCGACATGGCGACTGGATTGAGATCACTGAGCACGGTGGGGTTATTATCTACGGCCGCTCGGATGCCACCCTCAAGCCAAGCGGCGTGCGCATCGGCACCGCGGAGATCTACCGCCAGGTGGAAATGATACCCGAGGTGCTGGACAGCCTTGTGGTGGGGCAGGATTGGGACAGCGATATGCGGATTATTCTCTTCGTGAAGCTGCGTGAGGGAATTCAACTGACCGATGAGTTGGTCACCAGGATCAAGACAACGATCAGGCAGAACACCTCGCCGCGGCACGTCCCAGCCAAGGTCATCGCGGTGGGCGACATCCCCTACACCATCAGCGGCAAGAAGGTGGAACTGGCAGTGCGCAAGGTCATCCACGGGCAGGAGGTCAAGAACAAGGACGCTCTGGCCAACCCAGAGTCCCTTGATCGCTACGGCAACCTGCCCGAGTTGAAATCGTAAGGAACCTATTCGGAAGAGCCTAACCCTTCACCGGAGATAGTATGTAGGGTTGTTCTGGACCGAATAGTCTCAATATTATATACGTTCTCTACTTCATCAACCCCGTGAGAACCAGCACCTCGCCCCAGATTATCCTACTGCGTACGCAAGTGCACTGTCTGGGTAAGAGTGAATCACTAGCTCGTTTCCAGGAGGAGGCCAAGATGTCCAGGAACCTGTGGATAGCGCTGATAGTGTTGGGGCTGGCTGCGGCGTTTATCGTAGGCTATTTCGGTAAGTACCTCCTGACGTCTTTGGCAAAACGTTCCGCCCTTCAGATTCGTATTGACAATTTCAAATCGATAACCTGCACAGGTTGCTGGATGAGGTTGTGGCCAACTATGCCGTGGACAGCAATCGCATCTATCTGACCGGTCTCAGCATGGGTGGGTTCGGTACTTGGCGCCTCGCCTTGCGATATCCAGAGCGGTTTGCGGCGATTGTGCCCATCGCGGGCAGCTACATAACTGAGAGTGATGCGATCCCCGAAAACATCTGCGATCTGAAAGATGTTCCGATATGGGCCTTTCATGGCGCCCAAGACACGGTAGTGCTGCCCAGGCAGTCGGACATTATGGTCAACGCATTGCAGGGTTGCGACGGCCACGTGCGGTTTACCCCCTACACGGGCGCCGAGCATGAGGGGTCGTGGCAGCTAGCCTACGCGGATCCTGAGCTCTATGAGTGGCTGCTGCAGCAAAAGCTCGAATGAGCAGGGTGTGCTATCGGCGCAAATGATTAGTGGTTAGGGGATACTTACCGTATTTGCTCACCGTTGTGGCGAACGCTTCCGCATTCTGTGGGGGGAAGGGAGGCCAATTCTCGGGGCCGGCGATGTAGCCGCCTGCTTGACCGAGTACGGCGATTTGCTCCACAGTCTCCGCTCGTACCTCTTCGGGAGTGCCTTGGGTGAGGGTGTATTGGGTATCCATCCCGCCCGCGAAGACGATTTGGTCACCATATTCACTTTTAAGCCTGGCCTGATCGTTTGCTCGTTTCTGCACGGGGTGCAAGACGTCAACTCCGATCTCTATCAGATCGGGCACGATAGGCTCCACATGGCCACAGGAGTGGAAGAAGAAGAATAATTCAGCCCGCTTGTAGACCTGGATGATCTCCGCCAGAAGCGGCTTGAAAAATTCGCGGAACATGGAGGGGGAGATCAACATCGAAGTTTGCGAGCCGTAGTCGTCTGAAATCCAACCCCCGTCAACGCCCTCGGAGACAAAGTGCTCGGCCATCCGTATTTGAAAGTCGGCGATTTCTCGCAGCAGCAACTTCACTCTTTCGGGGTCTTCTATCAAAGCCAGGAGAAGGTTCTCCATGCCCATCAGGCTATGCGCCCGCTCCATGAGGGTGAGACCATGCGTCCCCAGCATCAACCGAGAGGGGTCCATTTCGCGTTTCACCGATTCCAACAGTCGAGGGTCGTCGGGGTCTGGCCAGGAGTAATCATCCAGTGCTGTCAGATCTGCTAACGGGTGCTTCACCGGATAGGGAAGCATCAGCTGAGCGTCAGTTGGCTGCCACTCGATTCCCCACATGTCTCGGCCACCTTCCTGCGGGGGAAAAGCCCCCTCGTAGGGTAGCCGCTGAAAAGACCCTTCGTCATAAGGATCGTCTGGCTGCATGGTTAGGAACCAGGGCACATGGTCAGGATGGTTGAAGGTGATCACTCGGATCAGGTTCTCTTTCGGATCCACCGCCTTGCCTCCCGCAGTCAATGATAGGTTCGGTTCTCAACGAGCCAGTGGGTGCTGTCACGATTTGAACTCAGGATTGGGTTCAAATGAGGTCAGAAGTGGGGCGGATGACGTTCAAGATACCGCGGCTCGCCCCAGGGCCCGTGTCTCAGTCGATGCCTAGCAATTCCTTTGCCTTCCGCACCGCTGACACAGCATCGGGAGCATAGCCATCAGCACCGATCTGGTCAGCATAGGCCTGGGTGATAGGCGCCCCTCCCACCAGCACCTTCACTTTGTCGCGTAAGCCCGCCTCCACCAAGGCCCCTATTGCACTCGCCATAACTGGCATGGTAGTGGTCATTAGGGTGGACATGCCCACGATATCGGTGTTCCGTTCTTGCACAGCCCTCACAAACTCTTCGGGCGGTACATCTGCTCCTAGATCGGTGACCTCGAAACCTGCTCCCTCCAACATCATGCTCACCAGGTTCTTCCCCAGATCGTGTACATCTCCCCTCACGGTCCCAACTACTGCGTGAACAGCCGTCCTTGACTCCCCTTGCACTAACAGCGGCTTCAAAACGGTGAGCCCTGCCTCCATCGCGTCAGCCGCCACGATCATCTCTGGCACAAAGAATTCACCGCGCTCAAAGCGAGCTCCGACCTCTGTCATGGCTGAGATGAGATACTGAGAGATGATCTTCAAAGGTGGCACGCGCTCAGCCACAGCCTGCCGCACGAGTTCCTTGACTGCAAGCACATCCCCGGCGATAACCATCTCATAGATCTGTTTCAATTCCATGCATTCACCTCCAAGCGCCTACAGGGTATTGACCACCTAGCCCAGTGGTTCATCCCCCTATCCCACAGGTTGCTTGAACATCTGCTCTGCTGGTCTGAGCGACCAAAGTCTAAACACGGATGGGATACTGGCCGTACTCGTACGCAGCTTCGTAGAGAGCGACAATGTTCTCCGGCGGGACCTCGGCCTGGATGTTGTGGATCGAAGAGAAGACGAAGCCGCCGCCCGGCGCGAGATCATGGATGCGCTTTTTGACCTCCTCTTTGACAACTTCAGGCGTACCGAACGACATCACCTCTGTGGCGTCTGCTCCCCCACCCCAGAAAACGAGGTCCTGGCCGAACTCCCGTTTGAGCCTGTCTGTCTCCATATCTCTGGCAGAAACCTGGACCGGGTTAATGATGTCCATTCCGCTCTCGATGATGTCGGGCAGCGCCCAGTAAATGGCCCCGCAACTGTGAAAGAACACTTTGGCATCTGTTTTGCGGTGGATGAGGTCGGTTAGGCGCCGATGTCGGGGCCAGTAGATCTCACGATACAGGTCAGGTGAGAACATAGGACCATATTGACCACCCAGGTCATCTCCCAACTCAACCAGGTGAACGTAGGGCCCTACCTCATCTAACACAAAATCCCAGAATGCCAACTGCCACTCCACCACCCGTTCGGCAAGAGCTTCCACGTACTTCTTGTTATACGCCATATCCCTGAACAGAGGCTCGATACCCCGCAACCAGTACGAATGCTCAAAAACCCCGGCGGTCGCACTGTAAAAGATAATCGCTTTGTCCGTGTTCTCCAACAAGCCCTTGACCTTATCGGCTAGGCCTTTGACCCGATTGGGGTCCCGGGGGTTCGGGAATTGAAATCTCTCCAACTCCTCCACAGTCCCTTCCTTGAGAGGATGGTCGGCCAAGTCATACCAATACCCGCCTGAAGGGCGCCGGTAGAGAACCCCCCATTCGTCCACGTAGGTATCCGTAACCGGGTCAACCTCTAACTTCCAACCGGAGCCTGGGTTGGCAAAGAAGCCCACAACATCTGCGTGGAACATCTCTTTAAGAGCGGGGGCCGGGTCTACGATCTGCTGGAACATATCCATGATCGCGGCCTCGTAGGGCGGCATCCCCAGGTGTTTGAGAAGCTTGCGGTGAGCCTCATGATGCAGGGAGGTGACCAGCCCGCCAAAGTCAATGGGCACCCGGTCTGGTTCCTTATGAGCCAAAGCAAGAAGGACTCTCTCTCGACTATTCATAGCGCTCTCCGTTCTATCGGAATCGCAAATGCTCTAGGTTCAAAAGACCCTCCAGGCCCTGCAGGGCCTGGAGGGCGCCTGATGTGTACTGTAAGGGGTTGCGCGTTTTCCGACCTTGCCTCTGGTGCGAAACCAGCATAATAGCGATATTGTCACGTTGGCCCCTATCAAGCCCTCACTGCCCGCGCACCTGATGCACGAGGGACACGGCATCACGGGCTAGCTGTGTGATCTCATCGAACTTGCCAGCCGAAATCAGGCTGGCCTTGACCAGCCAGCTTCCCCCGCAGCAGTGGACGCTTGGGTGGGCCAAATAGTCTGCCAAATTGTCTAGATTGATACCCCCTGTGGGAATGAATTTGACGCCTACATAGGGAGCTGCGATAGCCTTCAGCATCTTGATGCCACCCAACGCCTCAGCAGGGAAGAACTTGAGTATGCTCAATCCCTTGTCCAACCCCATATCGATCTCGGTCGGCGTTAGTACTCCGGGGGTGACCGCTATCTCATTCTGCAGACACCAATCGACCACTTTCGGATTGAACCCTGGAGAGACAATAAACTGAGCGCCTGCAGAGACCGCCCTATCGGCTTGATCCACTGAGAGGACAGTCCCTGCGCCGAGAATGACGTCTGGCAGGCTGGAGGAGATGCGTCGAATCGCCTCCTCGGCTGCTGCCGTCCGGAAGGTGATCTCGGCACATGGCAGCCCGCCCTCCAATAACGCTCTGCCAAGTTCGACGGCATCCTCAGCTCGATCGATCTTGACGACCGGCACCACACCCAAGCGGCCCAAAGTATCGAGAGTTTCCTGCATTGCGTTCCTCCTTGTATAGTATGTCTACTTTGGTGGCGAGACAGTTCCTCCTTGAGAATCCAGGCTACGGCCTCTGTATCAGCACTCATATAACGCGTGCTGCTCGCATATCCCCGAGTTCCTGTCCAACGGGTTGGAGGGGAGCAGTTTGAATATCGAGCCTCCTGTCTTCTGCGGGTCATCATGAGCGGATCACCAAGGCTGCTTTGTCGAGTTCTGCGAACAGCTCCGGTGTTAAATCCAGGTGAAATACCTCTGCGATGACCTGACTCCAGCCGTGCAAAAAGTACACCCAGCCGTCTTCTATGGTCAAGCTGCGGCTCTCAGCTTGCCGCTCCGCCTGATGCAGAAAATCCAACTCGCCTCGGTAGTTGAGCTCCCAGATGAGGCCATTCTCGGGGAACACGCCACTATCAGTGAGCGGCGAACCGAGTCGGTCCTTGCCCATGCCGGTGGCGTTGATGACCATCGATCCGGGGGGTAATGATGCCATGATCGCATCATTCTTGACAGGGTCCTCGTTTAGAATGTATTCAAACTCGATGTCTGTATCGAGCTTCGCATGAATTGCCTGCAGTTTCTCCAGGCGTGGTAGACTTCGCTGCACAACGATAAATTTCTGAGGGCGGTCAGCAGGGTC
>JBFFDV010000062.1:0-11380 GCA_041559215.1 Anaerolineae bacterium
GGCCGATACCCTGACCTCCTCGTCCTCCCGGTCGGACCTCTCTGTCCTGATTATCCAGACTGGCAGCGAGCAGACGGAAGAGTTAATGCAAAAAGAGTTGCCGGTTGCCAAGAGAAAGAGTATCGCGTCTGGGGTGAAAACGGTTCCCATCCGCCGAGTGACAGCGGGGGCGAAGAGAATCCCGACCAGGAGGATAGCCTCAGGATTGGGGAGGATGGTTGCCACGCTTGGGGCTTTGATCCTGGCATTCTTCAGAGGGTTGATGAAGGGAATACGAACCTTCTTCTCCTGGCTCGCCTCCAGTGGCATCTTTGAGAGCCTCGGGCGAGGAGTGAGAGCCGCCTTTGTCAGCTTTGTTCGGGGGCTAGGAGCTATGGGCAAAAGGATGCTGCCTGAGCCCGAGGCCGTTCCTCAGCCGCTGGAGGTAAGTCAGCGCGTCCGGGCAAGAGCGGTATCTGCCCCCAAAAGCAACAGGTTATTGCGCGTAATAGGGGTGCTTACCATAATCTGCATCACTGTCTTGATCGCTTCCGGCCTAGTCCTCTACAACCGCTCACGTGTGGCTCATTTCTCCGATCTGTTGAAGGAGGCTCAAACCGAGAGGGAACTGGCCCTAAGCAGTTCAGCGCCGGTTGCCATAAGGGAGCACCTGGTGAACGCACAGACACTCGTGGAACAGGCCTTACAGATAAGGTCTGCCGATGCCGAAGCCGTGGCCTTGCACCAGCAGGTTAGCCTCGCCTTGGATGAGATCAACAGAGTGGTACGTCTTCAGTTCTCAGCGCAAATGCCCTTCGTAGAGCCAGAAAACGAACCGCATCACCTGTTACTGCACGATAACGATGTATATGTCCTGGATGAGGGCGCTGGGGAGATGTACGGCTACTTCCTCGATGCGCGGACCGGCTTTCAGGAGCCGGCAGGAGGGGCCCTTCTGCTGAGTGGCGAGGACCTACCTGGTGGCATAGCAATACAGGAATTGAACGATTTCGTCTGGATGGAGGCCGGCAACGGCCGAGAAACCAGTAACCTGCTCCTCCTGGTCAATGGGAGGTCTTTGCTGCAATTTGATGGCCTACGTGCATTCGATCCTCTGTCCGTGGCCGATAGTCACCTGTGGAGCGAATCACGACTCATCGGTGGATACTTTGGCTATCTGTATATCCTGGACGCGAAAGAAGATCGTATCTTGAAATACACCCCCACTCGAAACAGTTATGATTCCTCTCCTACAGACTATTTCCAGGCCGAGACCAGTGTGGAGCTGGATACCGCGGTGGATATGGCCATAGATGGGTATATCTATATCTTGCTGGCCGATGGCAAAATCCTTAAATTCCTGGGCGGTCAGGAGGAGCCCTTCTCTGTAAGTGGGCTGGATGATTATGAATTCCAAAACCCCACAGCCATTTTCACCTCCCCCGAAACGGAATACATCTACATAGCCGATGCCGGTAATGAGCGTGTCGTCCAACTGGACAAAGAAGGCACTTTCGTGCGCCAGTTCCGTGCCGCCGGGGAAAGCCCAACGACTTTGCAGAACCTTCAGGATATCTTCGTCAACGAGGCCAGAGGCGAGCTTTTCGCTCTGAGCTCCGATCAGCTGTCCTTGGCGCTAATACCGGAATCACCACAGGTCGAGTAATGGCCCCCTATAGATAGGTATTGGCAAGGAAAGGGGATAACTTGGCTCATCAAGTTATCCCCTTCTATTGTTTGCCTTTTGTTCTTTGACTATGATAGAATGTTTTTGTGACCTATGTCCTGGGTATCGAAACGTCCTGTGATGAGACGGCCGCAGCGGTGGTGAAAGACGGGTGCAAGATCATCTCCAACATCGTCGCATCTCAGGCCAAGATACACGAGCAATATGGTGGAGTGTTCCCCGAGGTCGCTTCCCGGCAGCACATCCTGCACATCGTCCCGGTGCTGAATGACGCGCTAACCCAAGCAGGTGTAGAGCTAGATGAGATGAGCGCTGTGGCTGTGACCTATGGGCCGGGACTGGCCGGTTCGCTGTTGGTGGGGGTCAATCTAGCTAAAGCACTGGCCTGGGCCAGGCGCCTGCCGCTGATCGGCATCAATCACCTGGAAGCGCACGTTTACGCCAACTGGTTGCAAAGGGAGGAGGAGATACTATTCCCTCTCCTATGCCTAATCGCCTCTGGGGGGCATACCAACCTGCTGCTGATGACAGATCACGGCGAGTATCAAGCCTTGGGTCAGACTCTGGACGATGCCGCCGGCGAGGCCTTTGATAAAGTGGCTCGTTTGCTGGGACTGGGCTACCCCGGGGGGCCAGCGATTCAACAGGCGGCGAAGGATGGAGACCCCACTGCCTTCGATCTACCTCGAGCCTGGCTGAAAGGCAGCTACGACTTCAGCTTCAGCGGCCTGAAAACGGCGGTGCTCTATCTGGTGCGTGGTTATGTTGCTGAGGGAGAGTTCACAGCACGGGGTGAGGACAGCAAGAGCTTACCGGTGGCAAGCCTGGCAGCAAGCTTCCAGGCAGCAGTAGTGGACGTGTTGGTCGAAAAGACCAGACTAGCCGCCGAGGAACACGATGTCAGACAGGTGCTGCTAGCAGGTGGGGTGGCGGCGAACACCCTGTTGCGCCAGCGAATGATGGAGCAGATTGGTGTCCCCGTCCTTTGTCCCCCCTTTGAACTTTGCACCGACAATGCAGCCTGTGTGGCTGGGTTGGGCTGGTTTAAGCTTCAGGCTGGCGAGAGAGCGGGGTGGGATCTAGATGTCTTGCCCAGCTTGAGATTGACCTCGGGCTGAGATTGATCACTCTCGCCTTCCCACTTATGTGGAAGATTTCAGACAATAGCGACTGGAATCCAACCGGCTGGTGAGGAAGTAAAGGCAGAAAGCACATGCTTAAAGATGCTTATACCAGGGCACAGAGCGAGCCAAGCCAATATCTGGCACCCAAAGAATGGATCTCCTGGCTGATCTTTAGCCTACGTTTCCTGGCCTTGACCCTGGCTTTGCTGCTCTCCTTCTTCGACCGTTCGCAGGCCGGTGTGATCATACCGATTACGCACATGACGCTTGCTGCCGTCGCCTATAATGTGGTGTTGGTCCTCCTGGCCCGATATGTAAGGTGGCTACGCCAAACCCTGAACGTGCTGGTTGTGGATACCCTGATGACTACCCTGGCGGTGTATCTCACCGGGGGTTACCACAGCGGCTTCTTTATCATCTATTTCTTTATCATCATCGGGGCAGCTTTCTATCTTAACCTGGGGTCCACCACCATCGTGGCGCTAATCCTCTCGCTGATCTATGTGGGCGCCTGTTTCGTGAACCCGGCGGGGATTTTTATAGCTAACGCCCCCTACATCCTGGCTGGCAAGATAGTCGTCCTCCTGATAGTGGCGCTAACGTGTGCCTTACTCCTGGAGCAGCTGCGTCGAGAACATCGTGAGACCGAACGTGAACGAACTCTGTCCGCACGCCTCTCCGCCCTGAACGACCTGTTTGAGCATTTGAGCGCCAGCCTCGATCTGGACAAGACGATGCGGACAGTGGCGGAGGCCCCCCGTCATCTTCTGGGAGCCGACGTTACCGTCATCCTACTACGTCGTGAGGATAGACAGGGCTTATACCTGGCCGCGAGCAGCGGTCTAGAGTTGGATTCACCTCTGGAGGAACTACCCCTGGATAAGGAACTAACGGAGCGCATTCTCAACATGGGGGAGCCTTACGTAGTCGCAGACTTGGCTGCCCAACCCGCTCCCCTGCGTTCTCTCCTGGAAATGGGAGGAGTCCTTACACTGGCTGCGGTGGCCCTGGTTCTGGATGAGCAGACCATGGGCATACTATGTGCAGGAAGACATACATCCACCGCTTTCTCCGAGGACGACCTAGCCTTCCTTAATGCCCTGGCGCGAGAAGCAGCGCTGGCCATCCGCAACGCGCGGCTCTACGAACGTGAGCGACAACAGGTGGAAGAGCTACAAACCCTTGAGGCGCTGCAAGCCAGCTTCGTCTCCGCTGTGTCCCATGAGCTACGGACACCCCTCACCTGCATCAAAACCTCTGTGGACATGCTGGAGGATATGCAAGCGAGAGACGTTCCAGAGGTTAGACAGGAACTTCTGCAAACCATCACCCATCATACCGGGCGCTTGGAAGCCTTGGTAAAAGATCTTTTGGATGCCACGAGGTTGGAGGCCGGCCAGCTCATCCTCTCTCTCCAACCCACCGATCTCCGCCTTTTGATCGAGAAGACTGTCAATGGTTTTGCACCGCTGGTGGAAAAGAAAAAGCAGGTTATCGAGTTGGACCTGCCGAAGACCATGCGAATGGTAACCCTTGATCGTCATCGTATGGAACAAGTTCTGACCAACCTAATCTCCAATGCGCATAGGTTTACTCCCAAAAAGGGACACATCCGGCTCTCCGTGACCGAGGCTGAAGAGTATTTGGAGCTCACGGTGAATGACGATGGCCCAGGCATCCCCCTGGACGAACAAGAAAGGATTTTCGAGAAGTTCTACGTGGTCGCTGACGGGCGCGGCCTAGCCGGTGTGGGCCTGGGATTGTATATCACTCGCCAACTGGTGGAGTTGCACGGCGGTGACATCTGGGTGGAGAGCACGCCAGGGAAGGGCAGCACTTTCCATGTCATCATCCCCCAAGAGACAGAAGCCTCCTATCCAGAAGCGCAGCTTATGGAGGATCATCATAGAGATCTGAGAGTGGTACCAGGCGAGGATCCAAGGTGAAGATTCTGATCGTGGATGATGAGCCCGATGTGGTGAAAGTCGTGCGCATGAGCTTCCAGGTGCAGGAGCCGACCTGGGAGGTACTGGGGGCCTACGATGGCGAAGAGGCCTTGGCTATTTCCGAAAGGGAGCATCCAGATCTGATTCTTCTGGACATAATGATGCCTGAAATAAGCGGCCTAGATGTTCTAAAAGAGTTGCGGCTCTTCTCGGATGTACCTGTAATCATACTGACAGCCAAGGAGGACGAGATAGACAAGGTAGTGGGGCTTAATCTCGGTGCCGACGACTATATCACCAAACCCTTTGGCCATCTGGAACTGGTGGCTCGCGTTAGGGCCGTGCTGCGCCGCGCACAGGGGATGCCATTGGTTCATGAAGTACCTTTTTCCAGTGGTGATATGCATGTAGACTTCGAGAGACGACAGGTAACCGTGGGAGCGCAACAGGTATCTCTAACAGGCACGGAGTACCGTTTGCTTTACCACCTGGTACGTAATGCCGGTCAGGTGCTTACTCACGAAACCTTGCTGGCTCGCGTCTGGGGTCGGGAGTACACGGACGAAATAGATTACCTTAAGGTCTACATCAGCCGTCTGCGCAATAAACTTGAGAAAGATCCTCGCAACCCTCAATACATCCTGACCGAGTACGGCGTGGGTTATTGGTTTAGGAAAGCCTGAAATAGTTTTTCTCGATTATTGCCTCATTTTTAGGCCATTTTTACCTCATTTTTACCTCAATTCCCCCCCGCTGTTACCCCGATAGACTATACTTACAGTACAGAGAAAGATTCTTTCCAAGCCGAGTTGGATGTTACGATGACGCGTACCGAATTCAGAAAAACTGCCATCACGGTCGCGTTGATCCTGGTCGCGGCGGCTGTCTTGCTGTGGGCCACATCTTATTGGTTTGCCCATTAGGTTACGGATCCGGCGCCGACGCCAGGAGCGCTCACCACCGCCATACGGGGCACGCAGTTTTGGTAAGGATGAGCAAATGATCGCGTTTCTCCTTAGCGGGGGAGGCAATAGAGGCCCCTTGGAAGTGGGGGCTCTGCAAGTTTTGCTGGAGCACGACATACGGCCAGACATGCTGGTCGGAACATCGGCTGGGGCGATCAACGCCACTTTCCTAGCCTTTGATCCAACCCTACCCGCTGCGCTCGAACTTGGAGAGATGTGGAAGAGAGTTGATAAGGATCAGGTGTTTCATGGTAATCGGCTGACCGTGCTCTGGCGCTTCCTGACTGGCAAGGATAGCCTGTATGCCAATGATCACTTGCAGCGAATCATAGAGGAGAACTTGCCCTCTAGCGTGGAACGGTTTGGCGACCTCAAAAAGATCAAGCTATACATAGTAGCTACCCGATTGGGTACTGGCGAACCACGCGTCTTCGGCGATGATCCGGGGGAGCGCATATTGGATGCCATCATGGCCAGTACCGCTCTGCCGCCTTTCTTCCCTCCATGGCGCTGCGGTGAAGAGCTGCTCATTGATGGGTCGATAACGGCTGATCTGCCAGTGAGGATCGCCTTGGCCAGAGGAGCGAGAGAGATCTATGCTCTGCACTTGGTGGATGCTCCTCGAAGTAACCAACAGATTCACGGACTCCTCAACATCGCCGAACAGGCGATCAACAATGTGTTATCACGCCAACTCATGACTGAACTAACCGAGTTGGAGAGAGTAGAGGGGGTGACATTGCGCTACATACCCCTGACCGGTTTCTACAATCTGCCTCTCTGGGATTTGAGCCATACCGAGGAAATGATCGAGGGAGGCAGGCAGCAGATGGAAGAGTATCTCCGAGCATCCCAAGTGGTTATAAGATACGAAAGGTTGTCTGCATTGAGGGAGAGGACTAAACGAGGTTTGGAGGCCGTTCTAAAGGTAGTGCGAAGGATACTGCCTCCAAATCGTCGAGGCCCCAAAGAGGACCTTGGACTCCATTCAGCAACATCTGAGGCCAGATCATGAGAGGGCTTGGCTATGGGTAAGATCGCCGTGGTCACCGACAGTGTTGCCTGTGTGCCGCAGGAGCTTATAGAACGATATGGCATCCATGTGGTACCGTTCCATGTGATTTGGGATGGCCATGTCTATACCGATGGCGTGGATCTCACACCACAGGAGTTCTATCGCTTCTTCGGCCAGAATAAGTCTTTTCCCAGCACGACCCAACCCTCTCTGGCTGATTTCGTCAGGACATATGCCCGCTTGAGCGAGGAGGCAGAAGGCATCGTTTCCATCCACGTCCCTGAAGAGTTAACCGGGGCCATCAGCGTGGCACGCGTGGCGGCCCGCGAGGCGGCATCGGTTCCCGTGCGGGTTGTGGATTCCCGCATGGCCACCATGGCCCAGGGTTTTATCGTCCTGGCCGCGGCCAGGACCGCTGCCTCAGGCGGAACCTTAGACGAAGTGGTGGCCGCAGCTGAGGCTTTGATACCAAAAGTTGACTTTTTCGCCACCTTGGACGATCTGAAACACCTCCATCGAGGCGGTCGCATCGGCGAGGCAGCTACCTTGCTGGGCTCCAAATTGAGGATCAATCCTATCTTGAGTCTGGCCCATGGGCGCGTCCGGGTACTAGGCGTGGTCAGGACCAGGCGTAAAGCGGTAGAGAAGATGATCGAGATGATGGCCGAGCAAGTGGGGGAGCGCCCTGTTCATGCCTCAGTCTTTCACGGCGACGCTCTGAAGGAGGCGCAGCGGATAGCGGAGGAGATCGAGTCTCGCTTTAACTGTGTGGAGTTCTATATCACCGAATTCACACCGGTAATGGGAGCTCACACCGGCCCAGGGGTCATAGGTCTCGCTTTCTACGCCGAGGGAGAGGACGAACCCTTAGCTGCCGATGGTGGCGGCATCAGCCGCCGACTCGGTTTTCTGTCCCGGGGCTTGTCCTTGTTTGTCATGTAAGAGCGCAGCCTGCATAGGATGACAGTGTCTATATCCTCTCCAGCTTCGTGAAGGCGGTCAGCAAACGCTTGGCTCCCACCCTCTCGAACACTACCGTCACTTCCTCATCATCTCCAGAGACCTTGCTATTCAGCACTATCCCCTCGCCGAACTGGGGATGGCGTACGCGATCCCCGGCCGTGAACCGTGCGGCGGTGATACGCTGACTGCGCAGCCTCCTATGCTTTGTGTCCTCGTACCCTTTAAAGAGGTGCACCGGAATGTCCCGCAGGAAACGAGAAGGCTCACCGAGTTCATCTCGGCCGAACAGGGTGCGACGAAAAGTGCGCAGCAGATAAAGGCGTTCCTTGGCCCTGGTGATGCCCACATAGCATAGACGACGTTCTTCCTCCAGCTCCATTTGGGTGTCCATGGAGCGACTATGAGGCAATATCCCCTCTTCCAAGCCCACCATGAACACCACAGGGAACTCCAGGCCCTTGGCCATGTGCAGAGTGAGGAAGCAGGGAGCCTTAACCTGTTCGTCCAGGTTGTCCACGTCTGATACCAGAGCCACCTCCTCCAGAAAGGTCGTCAGGCTTTCCACCGCAGGCAAGGAGGCGTACTCCTGAGCCACGCTCCGCAACTCCTTGATGTTCTCCCAACGCTCCTGTCCCTGATCGCTGCCATCCTGAACATAAGCAGCGTAGCCGGTCCTTTCCAAAGTCTGGTCTAACAGCTCTAACACATTCATCTCCCGGCTGGCGGCGATCAATTCCTCCATCAGTTCCAGGAACTCCAATAAACTGCGACGCCCTCGAGTGCCAATGGGGCTATCATGCTCCTCCCGCAGCAGCCTTAGCGCGTCGAATGGGGAGATCCCTTCGCTCTCAGCCCAGGCCTCCAATCCCCCAAAGGTCTTGCGGCCGATGGCGCGAGGAGGTACATTGATGATGCGATACAGGCTGAGAGCATCTCGAGGGTTATGAATGAGACGTAGATAGGCCAGCATGTCTTTGATCTCGCGACGCTCGTAGAACCGAATAGCTCCTACGAGCCTATAGGGGACTCCAGCCCGGATGAAGGCCTCCTCCAGAGACCGGGATTGGGCGTTTGTACGGTACATTGCGGCGAAATCGCCGGGCTTATAACCACCCTCAGCAACCAAGCGCTGTATCTCTCGCAGCACATATTGCGCTTCTTCTTCCTCATCGTAAGCCTCGAAGGCTGTCACGGGCACCCCTGGATCGTTTTCGGTCCACAACTTCTTGGGCACCCTTTGCAGATTATGGGCGATGACATTATGTGCTACATCCAGGATGGTCTGCGTAGATCGATAGTTCTGCTCCAAGAGGATAACACGCACATCAGGATAGTCGTCCCGAAATCTTTGAACATTGCGGAAATCTGCGCCCCGCCAGGCATATATGCTCTGATCCTCGTCGCCCACGACGAAGAGGTTGCGATCCTCCCCTGCCAGCAGCTTGAGGATGGCATACTGGGCCACATTAGTGTCTTGGAATTCGTCCACCAGGATATGCTGATACAGCCTCTGGTATTTCTGCAAAACCTCCTCATTTTGGCGAAGGAGTTGCACCGTTACCATCAACAGGTCATCAAAATCGAGGGCGTTGTTCTTCAGCAACAGTTGCTGATAACGGCCATAGACTCGGGCGGTGGCCTCATGTTTGTAGCTCGAAGGGACGTATTCTTGGGGGCCGATAAGTTGGCTCTTGGCTCTGGAGATGGCGTTTTGAATAGCGCGGGGGCTGAATGTCTTCTCATCCAGATCTAGTTCCTTGAGACACTGGCGAATCAGCCTCAGTTGATCCCCATCGTCATAGATAACGAAGTCTCTGTCATAGGGCAAATGCTGGGCCTCGCGACGCAGGATACGCACGCATATGGCATGGAAGGTGCCGATAGTTATCTGGCGCAGTTGACGGCCCAGAAGCCTGTGAAGTCGCTCCTTCATCTCTCGCGCCGCCTTATTGGTGAAAGTGACCGCCATAATGCGGTAAGGAGAGACGTCGTAATGCTTGATGAGGTACGCCACACGATGTGTCAGAACACGGGTCTTGCCGCTACCAGGGCCGGCCACCACCAAGATAGGGCCTTCGGAGGCTTCAACCGCTTGCCTCTGCGCTGGATTCAGTCTCACCAGTATGTCTTCCATCCCTGCATTCATCACAAGCAATTCTAACATACCTAGAAGGCTTTGGCTAGACACAATAGGCAATCGCGTTCCGCAGTGAAAGCCCGGGGAGAGCGAGGGCGCGTCCCCTCGCTCTTCATTCCCCCCTATATATTGGGGCTTGAGCCCAATCACTGCACAAGCGCGGCAATGAAAGACAAGTGTTCAGGAGCCTTGTCCCTAGCCTGGAGGAATGCTATAATTCTTATTGCTTTGTAAGTCATCAGCACAAAAGAGAAAAGGCAGTATGATAAATCAGACAGCCCTTGACCAAGCGTTTGAGGAGTTGAAGGAAACACTAGGAGAGCCAGTGACACGGGCCGTGGTGCATCGCATAGGCTACAGCCGCGATTGGAGCCCTCGCCATCGTTCCCACACTGATCTACCAGATATCGTGGTTGTCCCCAGGAACACAGATGAGGTAGTGGAGATAGTCAAGATAGCCTATCGCCATCGAATCCCGGTAGTCCCCTTCGCCGGCGGCACTGGTATGGGCGGAGGCGTGGCAGCCTGGAAAGGCGGCATCACCATAGAGACCAAGAGCCTCAATCAAATACTGCAGATCGATGAAGCCAACATGATGGCCACTGCCCAGGCCGGAGTCACCATCTGGGCGCTCAACGAAGAACTGGCCCGCTATGGTCTGTGGTTCCCTCACCAACCAGAGAGCAAGCGCGCCTGCACCATTGGCGCCTCTATCGGCTGCGACAACGACTCCACTTTTGGCCTACGCTACGGCAAGATCCTCGACTACTTGACCAACGTGGTGATGGTGACAGGAAAGGGAGAGGCACTACGCATTGGCCGGCGCAAAGCCTCTTTCTCCTCGACTGGTTACAAGCTGCTAGACCTGGTGGTGGGTTCCGAGGGCACCTTGGGAGTGGTGACCGAGGCCACATTGCGCGTGTTCCCACTGCCGCAAACGCGGCTGGTGAGAGGTTATGTGTGCCGCAGTCTCGACGATGGGATACGGGCTCTGGAGCGGTTGTTAGCCAGTGGCCTAGGTGTGGAGAGCGCCCACCTGAACTGTAGGCAACGGTTGCACTTCTACACGCACGCTTATCGGCAGAAGTATCAACGCGAACCCGATATCCCTGATTGGGCTGAGGCGATCCTTTTCCTCTCCTTTGCCGGTGACGAGGACGTGATCAACTTCACCCTGAATAAAACAACCCGCATCCTCAAGGAGGAGTTTGGAATCGAGGAGGTAAGGGAACAGGAGATGGTAGATGGCTGGTGGGCTTCCAAACACAGCCTGGAGTTCATCCCCTTCCAGCAGAAATGGCCTGACAGCCAACGGGAAAAGAAGTTTGGTGCAGCAGACTTGGGGCTGCCTATCGGGCGAGTGGAGGATGCCTATCAGCGTTTCCTGGAAATCGCTGCCAGGTGCGAGCAAGACATTCTGGGTATGACCGTATACAACGAAGCAGCCAACAAGCCCACAGCCAGTATCAGCTTTGCCGTTTTCGTCGACGATTCCAGCGAGGAAAACGTGGCCAACTTCTATAACTATGTCAAGGAGATGAGCGCCATGGCGGTCGAGATGGAA
>JBFFDV010000063.1:0-11339 GCA_041559215.1 Anaerolineae bacterium
CGCATCCCCGCACCCTCAAAAGAGGCTCGTGGCGAAACACCGAACCCAAGCAAAAGGGCTCGAGTAACCTCCCAGCGGCGTTGCGCAGCAAAAGCCTGGGGAGCGCGCGGGGCCTGCCCTGAGGTGCATATTCAGTATACAAGACTGTCGAAGGGTGTCCCCTCGCCCTTCATTCCCCCCAAATATTAAGGCTTGCGCCCAATCGGTGCGCAAGCGCCCCAGCGGAAACGGCTTGAAATGCCAAGGTTGTGGGCATATACTAGTCATCGGCATCGAGTTAAGCGCATAGGCGTAGTGCACGAGCCGTTCCAGCAATGAGGGACGTCCCGAACCTTAAATCTTCCCAAATTTGCTTCAACATGATCTCTATAAGCCTTGACATTGAACAAATGTTCTATTATAATATGGGTACAGAGCATTCGAAGGAGGTACATGATCATGGAGGAAATCGTTGCCTACTGCGGTATTACATGCACAGAGTGCCCCGCCTATATCGCCACACAGAATGACGATGAAGGGCTGAGAAAGCGCACAGCGGAGAGGTGGTCCAAGGAGTTTCAGTCAGACGTCAAGCCAGAAGATATCGAGTGCGATGGCTGCCTGCCCGGCCATAAGCGATACTTCTCGCACTGCGCCGAATGCGAAATTCGCGCCTGCGGTATCGTCAGAGGACTGGCGAATTGTGCCTATTGCGACGACTATGCGTGTGAGAAGCTAACCAGCTTTTTCCAGTTCGTCCCGGAGGCCAAACAGAAACTCGAAGAGGTCCGCGCCGCGCCCTGAATTCGCAGATGCGTGACAAACATCGCTTCAACTTGGATATCGGGGTGCATCGCTCTTCGTTCTCAGAAAAGCAGGTAACTCCCCTTTGAGCGGATTGGAGGGTTCTCCTCCGAGTTCCTGAAATGCCTATGAGTAGAGGCCACCCTTGCGCCACGTATGAGGGCGTGGGGCTACCGAATTGACTGTCCTAGGAGTACAGGCAGTCGGGGCCGATAGGGGTTGTCCTCGGCCCCAACCATGCAGATCACAAGTCTCGATCGCGTTGCTACTATTCCTGCAGAGGTTCGAAACGCCCTTCCAGCTTCTTCATCACCTGAGGCATGGTGGTGTATTCCATCTCCCCTAGCGGCAGACGGTGGGGCTCGAAAGGCCCGTGACGTCGCAAGTACTCCCCAGCTATGTTCGCCTGACGACGAGCCTCATCGAAGCTGGGGTCGTCAAACATGTCTCGAGGCCCGATCAGCAACCCGTTGCACAACTGGAAGCCTAGACAGACCACCCGCGGCGGGCCGTCGAAGCGGCTGGGGTTGCTCTGCTCGACGGATACAGGCATCAGGGGGCCGTGATGTGAGCCGCGCATCCAGCCCTCCACCATGTGAGGGAAGGCAAACGGATCCAACATCTCGCCCACGGCGGGAAAAGACCCCTGGCACCGGACAACGAGCACCGGATCGTCCTTACCCACGTACCGTCCAGCAATGAGACTAAGGCGCTGAGTGGAGGACACGGCACCGATCTCGCCGGTTCCCCTGTGATAGACAGCCCTGATCATGAATCGTGATGGCGCTCCAACAAAAACCAGCATATCATATAGCTCGTCCGGACAGTCGAAGAAAATCCTCTTACTCTGCAGCACGTCGTGAACCTCGAAGCTGAATCCCTCGTGCATCACAGGGGAGATAACCAGCCCGATGGTGGTGAAGGGATCGGCGAACATCTTCACGAGGGGCATGTTCCAAGCCCCCGCAGAGGTCTTATCGGCCATGAACACGAGCATTGGCTCAGAGGCTCGTTCCTCGAACTCCATCTCTGCCACTCCAGGCCCCATACCCTTGACAGTGCCTGAAAAAGCGTCGCTGAGTAAATCCTGCCCAGCACCGTACAGCTTCATATCCTTGGCCAGGTTCGTCGCTGCTTCCAAGGTGTTCCAGGCCAACTGGTGGATCTCGGGGTTATCCACACCTTTGCGGTGGGTCATGATCAACTCCAGGTCGTCGCCCACTCGGGTAACGTGAAAGTCGATCAGTGTACCACCTCGCTTGGCGCTCTCCATCTTCTCCTGGGCCTCCTCGATCAAGGCCGGATGCATGCTGGAGTGGCCCACATATCCTCCTACATCAGCCTTGACGACGCTGAAGGTCACCTTTTCAGCCATTCTCACTCCTTTCTACTATTGTATCTGCAGCCTGCTACTATCCTAAGACAATTAGAAGGGAGGGCCTAGGGCCCTCCCAAGTTTCATGCGAGATTGGACTATATCTACCTTCGCGTCGGCACAAATTGGAAGACAACGTCCAGATGCCTGTGGTTTGTCGCCGCTAACATGCCGAAGGCTCTGGCTACGTCTGACGGATACTCACACACCACCCGAATGGAGTGCGGACCTCCGAACTGACGGTCATGAATGTAGGAACCCATACCGAGGGGAAACCCCACCTTTCCCTCTCCATTGGTAGCTTGCTCCACCTCACCCTCAGGCCAATCGAAACGCAGCATCATATTGGGAACAGGGTCTCCATTCTCATCCAGGATCCAAACGTCAATATTGGAGGGGCCTATCCTTTCCTTCAGTTCCACGATGCGGTAGTAACCTCCTCCTGCCGGTTGGCCGAACTCCACGTAGGAACCATAGGTATCCCTAACCCAAGCCAGGTCCCGCTGTAGACCATTCGCGTCCACCACCCTCACCGTCGGCATTGGAGCTCTCGCCGCGCTCATCGCATCAGGCACAGCTCGTGTGGGAGTCGCGGTCGGAGGCCGCGGCGTCGGCGCTGGCGGGAGAGGCGTCGGCGTCGAGGTAGGGGGTATCGGCGTTGGCGTGTCCGTCGGCACCAGGGCCAGACTTATTGGTGTCTCAAGGCCTGAGACCTCAGTAGGTGTCGGAAGTGGTGTTTCGATGGGCATTGGCGTGTCCGTCGGCACCGGTGTCGCAAGCGGCTCTGAGACTGAATCCTCCATGGACGGTATCTCGGTTGGAAGCGGGGTTTGGAACACCGCCATTAGATCCCCTGCCTCCAGAGGTACGGACGAGATAACCGTAGCAGGAACGGTTATGCCGCAAAGCCAGAGGAGGAGAAAACCTACCACTGCCAGCCGGAGCTTGACCCCAGCGCTTCGGGTCACTAGCCAGTTGAGAGAACCCCGCAAGTTGTCAAGCAGGCCTGCTACACGTGGCCTGATCGGTCTCCTCTCAGGTTTGACCACTGGTCTAACTGGTTTCCTCTCAGGCTTGACCGCCTCAGGCTTGGAAGGCACCGCGTCCACTATCGTGCTGGCTTCCAAGCGCTCGCTGAGGGCGCGGCTAATGGCCAACAGGAAGCGAGGATACTTCAAGGTCACTTCGTCGAAATCGGCTTTTTCAAGAGCCCAGAGCTGCAAATCGCTGAGAGCCTGAGCAGTGGCCACGCGGGGCTTGCCCGTCAAGAGCGCCGTCTCGCCCACTGTATCGCCCGCTCCCAACTCAGCCAGAATCGTGGCGCCGTCCGTAGTTTGGGTCCGAAGCTGCACCTGACCGGATTCGATGAAGTACATCCTCTTCCCGACTTCTCCATGGGAGACTACTACCTCTCCGGCCTCCCGCTCCTCAAATCGCAGCCGTCGGGCGATATCGTCCAACTCAGCCTCGGTAAGGTCAGCCAGCAACGGCATCCCCCGCATCCTGGTCGGCGTTGCTCTCGGGCGGGCCTCCTGGAAGCCCATAGTTAGCCGTTCGCTGAGAACCTTGCCCAAAGTGACACTGAGGGCGGGGTGCTGTACCATCAGTTCGTCATAGTCGCTCTTGTACAGCACCCATAGATTGGTGTCGGTCATAGCTTGTGCCTTCACCGAGCGAGTCTTGCCAGTCAGGAGAGACGTCTCACCAAAGAAATCACTGCTCTCTAACCAGGCTACAGTGGCCTCTCCGGCTGCGGTTTCCGAGGCCAGTTTCACCTCTCCCATCTCGATAATATACAGGGCATCGCCGGGATCTCCCTCGGAGAAGATCAACTCTCCTTGAGGGTAGTGTTGCAGGACCAGCCGTTGAGCAACGCTTGCCAACACGTCGGGGGGCAGATCAGCAAAGAGAGATATGCTCTCCAGCCGCTGCTCGGCCATCGCCCGGTCCTCGGGGCTGAGATGCTGACTCAGGGCGCGGGACAACGCCTGGCGAACAGCAGGGAACTCGTTCACCAGTTCATTGAAGTCAGCGCGCGACAAGTTCCAAAGGAAGATCTCACTCGAAGCGCGATAGGTTGCGGCATAGGGCTTATTGGCCAGCAAGGCCATCTCCCCAAAGAGATCCCCCTCTTCGAGGGGAACGGGAACCTCTTCTCTCTCCGCCGGCAGGACCACCTCCACCTCCCCTGACTCGATGATACACATCACCTCGCCAGGCTCCCCAAGCCAGCAGATCGTGTCGCCCTTCTGGTAAGCGTTTAGCTCAAGCCTCTCCGCCAAGCCCAACAGAATCTCCATCGAAAGCTGGGTGAACAACGGGATTTGGGGTAAGCGATATTCCGCCAGATACTGGGTCACCTGAGACGCTTTAGACCCCAAGGCCAGGCTTAGCTTGATGCCTATCGTTGGCTGCCTGGTGATGAGATCCTTCAAGTCCGACTTACTCAGGGACCAGAGCTTGACCTCAGAGGCCGCCTCAGCCGTGGTGGAGTAGGGTCTATCCAGCAGCACATCTACCTCTCCCAAGATGCTGCCCGGCCCTAAGTTGACCAGAACGACCTTCCGCCCGGCTTGCTCCGAGATGATGCTCACCCATCCTGACTCTACGAAATACATCGCTTCGCTGGGAGCATCCTCGATAATGATGCTCTGCCCCTTCTGGTAAACCTTGAGTTGCATCTCGGCGGATATGCTACGCCTCTCTTGCTCCGTTAAGGCGGAAAAGAGAGGCGATTCCAGGTGCGATTTCTTCATTATCTGTCTCTCACCTCCGTATATTGGCTTGAACGGAGAGGTATCCAGCTCATAACGCCCATAATTATAGCACCACCATCATAAATGTCAAATGCAACATAAATTGCTGTCTCGCCACAAATGATTGAAGTTCTTCAAGCCCATTGAGACACACGCTGATGGAGCGCAATCCGTTGGGTCAAGATTGCTTGAGCTCGTAAAACGGGAGAGCTTTTAAGTTCGTCTCAACCACAATATCTAGTGGTCTCTTGATCAAATTATACTACATATAGTGCAGATTTGCAAGGATTCGGTGTGAGTTGTCTGTAGCAAGTACCCGAATAGCAAACACAGCCCCCTCCATGAGGCGTTGCGCAACAAAAGCCTGGGGAGCACGAGGGGTGTCCCCTCGTACCTTTCATACCCCTGTATCTTGGGGCTTGTGCCCAATTGCTGCACAAGCCCATGAGGTGATAACATTGACCTGACCTTCATCTGGAATTATAATAGTCCAGTGGGAGGGGTGTTTGAAAGTATTGGTTACTGGAGGGGCAGGGTTCATCGGCTCCCATGTCGTGGATGGCCTAATAGAGGACGGGCACAGCGTGGCGGTAGTCGATGATCTCTCCACCGGCAAAAGAGAGCACGTAGACGCTCAGGCTAGATTCTACAAACTGGATATCCGCAGCCCAGACCTGGACGAGATCTTCGCCCAGGAGCGACCTGATTTGGTGACTCACCATGCTGCCCAAGCGGATGTGCGCCGCTCGATGGCTGATCCCTGCTTTGATGCCGAGGTGAACATCTTGGGTTCTCTCAATCTTCTGGAATGCGCCCGTAAGCATAGCGTAAAGAAGCTCGTCTATGCCTCCACCGGAGGGGCGGTGTACGGCGAACCCCTCTATCTACCCTGCGACGAGAACCACCCCCTCAACGCCGTATGCCCTTATGGGATCAGCAAGCATACCGTGGAACATTACCTCTACCTGTACGATCAGAACTACGGACTCGGGTACACGATCCTGCGCTATCCCAATGTCTACGGCCCTCGCCAGGACCCCTTCGGAGAAGCCGGGGTCGTGGCCATCTTCAGCCGGCAAATGGTGCGCGGAGAACAGGTTACCATCAACGGCAGCGGAGAACAGGAGCGGGATTTTGTCTATGTGGCCGATATCGTCCGCGCCAACATACTGGCCATGGACAAGGGGGCGGGGCAGATCTATAACCTGGGTTCTGGCGTGGGCACCTCCATCAACCAGCTCTTCGCTATGATGAAGGGCGTCACAGGCTATGGCAAGGAGCCGATCTATGGCCCTCCCAAGCCAGGGGAGACCTTCAAGATCTATCTTGACGCGGAGCAGGCGCGCAGGGAGCTGGGTTGGGAGCCTCTGATCGGGCTAAGAGAAGGGTTAGAGCGAACAGTCGAATTCTTCTTTGATGTTCGATGAAATCCCGTAGAATCTGTCCACCCGTGGCCACCCTTCGCCATCACCTGCTAGGCTACTGCTCGGTTACTCAACTGGAATGCTCCAGAGTCGCACGGTGCCGTCCTCGGACCCCGAGGCAAGAAGGGTCCCGTCGGGAGAGAAGGCCACGCAGTCCACCACTGCCATGTGTCCTTGCAGGGTGTGCACCAGCGCCCCATCGCTCACGCGCCACAATCCCACTGTGCCGTCCGCTGAGGCCGAGGCTAGAGTCCGCCCGTCGGCTGAGAACGCGACGCCGAGGACCGGCTTCGTGTGCCCCTCCAGGGTGTACAGCAACGCCCAGTCCGAGACCTGCCACAGCTGTATGCTGTTGTCATCCAGCCCCGAGGCCAGGGTCTGCCCATCGGGGGAGAAGACGACGCCGGTCACCCCGCTCTGCTCCAGTGTGCGCAGCAGCGTCCCATCGCTCACCTGCCACACCCTGATGTTTTCCTCCCAAGCGCTCGACACCAGGGTGGACCCATCAGGGGAGAAGACCAGGCTGTGCACCCCACCTATGTGCTCTTCCAAGGTATGTAGCAGTGTCCCATCGGCGGCGCGCCACAGCCGGACCGCGCCGTCCTCGTCGCCAGAGGCCAAGGTGGCCCCATCGGGGGAGAAGGTCACCTCCCACAGTTGTGCCTTGTGCCCCTCCAGGGTGCGCAGGAGGCTGCCGTCGGACACGCGCCACAGTCGCACGATGTTATCATATCCTGCCGAAGCCAGGGTCTCCCCATCGGGAGAGAACTCTACGCTCTCCACCCCCCCCATGTCCTCTTCCACCAGGGTGGTGGAGATGGCGCCATGGGGCACCCGCCGGAGAGGCGGCAAGCCATCGTGCGAACTCGTGGCCAGGGTGGCCCCGTCTGGCGAGAAGGCCACGTCGGTCACCCAGCTGCCGTCTCCCTCCAGAGTACGCAGTGCCGTCCCATCACTCATCCTCCAGAGCTCCAGCGTCCCGTCCCACCGTCCCGCAGCTGCATTGGCCCCATCGGGTGAGAAGGCCAGGGTTCTGACCGCTATGAAGCGCCCCCTCTCTGCCAAGGCCGTAGGTTCGTGCTCTAGCAAGAGTGCTCCGTCGGCGACCCGCCACAGCCGCAGGCTGCCTCCCACCGAACCCGCAGCCAAGCTCTCTCCATCGGTGGAGAAGACTACGCTCAACACCGGGCCCATGATCGGTCCGAGCGTGTGCAACACCACTCCATCAGCGACCCGCACCAGACGCACCGTGGCGTCCGCCTCCGCGGAGGCCAGAATCTCTCCGTCGGGAGAGAAGATCAGGCTGCGCACCCATTCCGAGTGCCCTTCCAGAGCGCGCAGCAGCGTACCATCGGAGACGCGCCAGAGGCGCACGGTCTCATCGGCAGACGCCGAGGCTAGGGTTTGCCCATCGGGCGAGAAGGCCAAGCTGCACACCCAGTCCATGTGCTCCAGTGTTGCCAACGATGTCCCGTCGGAAACTCGCCATAGCCGCACGGTATTGTCAAAGGACCCTGAGGCCAGGATCTCTCCATCGGGAGAGAAGGCCAGGCTCTGTACGCGCTCCGTGTGCCCCTCCAGGGTGCGCAACAGAGTTCCGTCGGAAACTCGCCATAGGGTCACGTCAGTCTCATAGGACGACGAGGCCAGGATCTGCCCATCGGGCGAGAAGATCGCACTGGTGACCCATACATCGGCATCAATGAAGCGGACTTCATCCAGCGTCTGGGCATCGTACAGGTAGATCCCTAGTGACGAAGCCACGACCAGTAATCGGCCGTCCGGCGAGTACACGACATGGTCTAAAGTTCCCTTCCCCCAGCGGGCCAGTTGGGTCACCTGCTCGGCGTTGTCGGGCGAGATGGGAGCCAGGCCCGGGAGTTGCGGTGTTGGTGTGCCACAGGCGGAGAGTAAGAGCACGACCGCCAACCACACAATCGATAGGCTATTTCTCTTCATCACAACACCTCCTAATAGTACACTCGATAAGCCCCCAAATTCGCGCTCGCGGCACACCGCAGCAGAGTCAGTCGCTGGCGATGCCCCACAGCCGCACTGTACCGTCTAACGACCCTGAGGCCAATATCGCCCCGTCGGGGGAAAAGGCCACGCTATATACAGCCCCCGTGTGCCCTTGCAGGGTGCTCAGCAATATCCCGTGAGGGACCCTCCACAACCGCACGGTGCTGTCATAGGACCCCGAGGCCAGGATCTGCCCCTCCGGGGAGAAAGCCAGACTGCTTACCGGTTCTCTGTGTCCTTCGAGGATGTGCAACAAGCCGCCCTCGGCGACGCGCCACAGCCACAGCCGGATGGTGTGGTCACTCGATCCTGAGGCCAGGACGGCTCCATTAGGGGAGAAGGCCACACTCTCCACCGCCCCCGTGTGCCCTTCCAGCGCGTGCATAGCGCTGCCGTCTGAAACATGCCACAGCTGCACCGTGCCGAACTCCTTCCCCGCAGCCAAGGCTTGCCCGTCGGGGGAGAAGGCTACACTCAACACATCATCCATCATGCGTCCTTCCAGGGTGTGCAACAGCGTCCCGTCGGCCACTCGCCAGAGCCGCACCTTCTCGTCCAAGGACCCTGACGCCAGGATGGCTCCACCAGGGGAGAAAGCCACGCTCGACACCGAGTCCAGGTGCCCTTCCAGAGTGCGCAAGAGGGTACCATCGGCAACCCGCCATAACCTCACTGTGCGGTCATATGACCCTGAGGCCAGGATCTGCCCGTCTGGGGAGAAGGCCACTACGTGGACGGGCCTGAAGTGCCCTTCTAGGGTATGTAACGGCGTCCCATCGGGGACGCGCCACAGCCGCACAGTGTTGTCATGCAATCCCGAGGCCAGGGTCTGCCCATCGGGGGAAAAGGCCAGGCTCCGTACCCAGACACTGTGCCCTTGGAGATTGCCCAGCAGGGTGCCATCGGCAACCCGCCACAGCCGCACCATGCGGTCAAACGAGCCCGAGGCCAGGGTCTGCCCGTCTGAGGAAAAGGCCACGCTCCACACCACGCTTGTATGTCCTTCGAGGGTGTGCAGGAGGCTGCCGTCACGGACCCGCCACAGTCGTACCGTGCCGTCCTCCGAGCCCGAGGCCAGGATCTCGCCATCGGGCGAGAGGGCCACGCTCCACACGGGCTCCCTGTGCCCTTCGAAGGTCTGCAGGAGCGTCCCATCGGCGGCGCGCCACACCCGCACGGTGTTATCACTGGATCCTGTGGCCAACGTGCCCCCAGCGGGCGAGAAGGCCACACTGTTCACCCAGTTTGTGTGCCCTTCCAGAGTGTGCAGCACGCTGCCATCGGCAACTCGCCACAACCTCACAGTCCAGTCACTCGACCCTGAGGCCAGGGTCTGCCCGTCGGGCGAGAAAGCCACGCTTTTCACCCAACGCCTGTGCCCGCGCAGCGTGCGCAAGAGCGCCCCATCGGCAACCCGCCACAGCCTCACCGTGTCGTCCAGTGACCCCGAAGCCAGGATTTGCCCGTCTGGGGAGAAGGCCACGCTCAACACATTGTTGCTGTGCCCTTCGAGGGTGCGCAAGAGTGCCCCATCAGCGACCCGCCACAGTCGCACCGCGCGGTCATACGAGCCCGAGGCCAGAATCTGTCCGCTGGAGGAGAAGTCCAAGCTCGACACCCAGCCATCGCTTTCGATGAAACGTATCTCCTCCAAGGTCTGCGCATCACACAGACCTATACCCGCCGACGAAGCAACGGCCAAGAGTCGTCCATCGGGAGAATAAGCTACCTCTTCCACCGCGCCTTTGCCCCAACGAGCGACTTGGGTCACTTGGTCGGCGTTCTCCGGCGAGATGACCGCCATCGATTGGGACGTCGGCGTGCCAGCCTTGGCTGGCACGCGTGGTGTTGCCGTACCCATCGGGGCTGGGATTGGAGTGGAAGTAGCGGCGGTGATCCGCGTGACCATCGGGGCCAAGGTGGGGGTGGGGGCCGCCTGGGGAGTGCGACAGGCGGAGAGCAAGAGCACAGCTGCCAGGCAAATAGCCAGCAGCCTAACCTTCTTCATCGCAACATCTCCTCTCATGCGTGGTGTGGGGCGGCCAGCTCGCCCCACAGCTCGCCATCAAGACTCAAGACTGGGCCAGGCCTGCGCTCGCTACGCGTAGATGCATAGCGACAAGCCGCCTCCTCCCTTGGCGAACAGATTTGTCACAGTGGAGCCCCAGGCACCTTTTGTTGTAGCCGGTACCGGCGAGCCCCTGTTGCGTGAAGCCTCAGTGCTAACTTCCTAACTAATACGACGAACGCAGTGGGGGTATATAACTCATCAGCGAGGGAATACAGCAAGGGCATGTCCCCAAACGAAGCAGACAACACGATGAAGATGTGCCGGGAGGAGATCAGATTCTCCTCTAGGATTATTATAACACAAGACACAGCTACTATCAAGAATTCTCGGCTACTTAGGTCAATCTTGTCCAAAACAGGAGAGACATTAGAAGCACTCGCTCTAGTAGTGATACAGAACAGGAAGCGAAAAGAAAGGTCATCAGATGCAGTACACGCGCGGCCCAAGAGACAGAAGAGGTCCCTGTGGAATAACGGAATTAGCGACAATGGGGTTCCTATGATATAATAAGCTGCGTTTATGGAGGATTTAAGCACAATATGACGGAAGATGTTAGCGCCACGAAACGGAAGGTCCTGGTCATAGGTCTTGATGGGGCCACCTTCGACCTGATAGGTCCCTGGATAGAGGAGGGCAAAATGCCCACTCTGCAACAGCTGATGAAGAACGGGGCCTCGGGGGTGTTGAACACAACCCTTCCTCCTATCAGTTCCTCGGCCTGGGTCTCCTTCGCCACAGGGAAGAATCCAGGGAAACACGGGCTGGTGGACTTCGTCCATCCTCGCCAGGATAGCTATCAAATATCCATCGTCAGCCCGCAGCAGCGAGCCTCGAAAGCTATCTGGAACATTCTGAGTGAAAGGGGTCGCAAGGTGGGGATAGTGGGCATGCCGGTCACCTACCCTCCC
>JBFFDV010000064.1:0-11294 GCA_041559215.1 Anaerolineae bacterium
CCCCCGCGCCTACGGGTGCCGCCGGTTGGATAGGCAGTAACTGTAGGGTCACCGGACGCTGAACCATGGTATTGATGAAATCTGCATAGACCAGACATATTTGGTCAAAAGTCTCATTGAGAAAATCATCAATCACCAGACGAGCTATAGGAGTTATCTCCCTCAGTGGCGGCAAGTCAGGAAGCCCTGTGAACGCAGCATAAACATCGACCCCGTAACGGACCATGAAATCGTAACCCTTCTGCCCAACCGCGATGACTCGTACCGGAACTCTCTGTCGACCTATGAAACCAACCGCCTCGCGGATGATATTAGTGGGCAGACCGCCGCACAACCCTCGGTCGGGCGTGATCAGAAGGAGGCCAATGTTTCTCACAGTACGTTGTTCCAACAGAGGATGCAAGACCTTCCCCGCCGCAGGCTGGGCGGCGACGTAAGTAAGGATCTCCCAGGCCCTGTCGGCATAAGGATGAGAGGCCAGGGTCCGCTCTTGAGCCCGTCGCATTTTGGAAGCGGACACCGCCTGCATAGCCCGGGTGACCTGACCGATATTCCTTACGCTGCGAATGCGTCGCCGTATCTCACGTGCTGTAGCCAAGCTGACTCCTTCTTAGTTGGAAACTCTATGGAAACCTTGCTCTGTGCCCGTTGTGGTTCTTGGCTAGTACGACACAGTCTCGTCATGTTCGAGGATGACCTCACACAGCTTGTTCTCGGTCTCCTCATCCAACTGCTCGGTCTCCATTACGCGACGACCGATCTCCGGGTGAACCGAATCCATGAAGCGCAAGAACCCGTCCGCCCATTCTCTCATCTTATCAACGGGGACATTATCCGCATAGCCGTTGGTGACAGCATAGACGAGCATCACCTGGTGATCCAGAGGCACCGGCTCATACTGAGGCTGCTTCAGTATCTCGGTCAGCCTCTGGCCCCGCTCCAACTGATCCCTGGTAGCCCTGTCCAGGTCGGAACCGAACTGGGCAAAAGCGGCCAACTCGCGGAACTGAGCAAGTTCCAGTCGCAACTTGCCTGCGACATCTTTCATGGCTTTGGTCTGCGCTTTGCCCCCCACGCGAGAGACGGAGAGACCCACATTGATCGCCGGTCGGATTCCCGCGTAGAAGAGGTCGCTCTCCAGGTAAAGCTGGCCATCGGTGATAGAGATAACGTTGGTGGGAATGTAGGTGGTGATGTCGCCCAATTGAGTCTCAATGATGGGTAGGGCGGTCAGGCTACCACCTCCAAAGTCGGGGTGCATCTTGGCCGCTCTCTCCAGGAGGCGGGAATGGAGATAGAATACGTCGCCGGGATAAGCCTCTCGGCCAGGCGGGCGACGGAGGAGCAAAGACACCTGGCGATAGGCCCAGGCATGCTTGGTCAGATCATCGTAGATGATCAACGCATCCTTGCCCTGCTCCATGAACTCCTCGCCCATCGCGCAGCCAGCATAGGGCGCGATATACTGCAAGGAGGCAGGTTCCGAGGCCGAGGCCACAACCACTACAGTGTGATCCATAGCCTCATACCGCTCCAACGTTGCCACCACTTGGGCCACATTGGCCCTTTTCTGGCCTATGGCCACATAGATGCAGATCAGGTTCTTGTCCGCCTGGTTGATAATGGTGTCAATGGCCAGGGCCGACTTGCCCGTCTGACGGTCGCCGATAATGAGCTCTCGCTGCCCCCGGCCGATGGGGAACATGGAATCAATAGATTTGATACCGGTCTGAACCGGCCTGCTAACGGACTCACGAAGCGTCACGTTGGGCGCAATTCTCTCTACGGGGCGATATTTTTCGACCTCGATTGGTCCCTGTCCGTCGACTGGCATACCCAAGGCGTTGACAACCCGCCCGATTAGGCCCTCGCCTACCGGCACAGAGACGATGCGGCCCGTGCCGCGCACCTCATCGCCCTCCTCGATGTCGGTGTAATCACCCATGATGATGATGCCGACCTGATCCTTCTCCAGGTTGAAGGCGACGCCCAGCACGCCGGTCTTCGTGAACTCGACCAACTCGCTGGCCATGACCGTCGCCAACCCTGTAACTCTGGCGATGCCATCGCCTACTTCGACCACTGTGCCAATATCTACGGCTCTCAAGGGAGCCTCGAAAGCCTCGATCTGACGCCTAAGAGTGGTGGCAATATCTTCGACTTGTGAGGCCATTACTACCTCCCGCTTCCTCGTTATAGCTTAAATAGGGAAAGAATATCACCCCTTGGCGATTCTTGAGCGCCGACATGGGCACCCACCTAAGGTACACCGTCCTCCGGATGCTGCGCTGCGAACCGGCCAGCCCGCTGCGGTTATCGTCTTGGGACCAGGCTCTGTTTGAGGGCTTCCAGCTTGCCTTTCACGCTGCCGTCTATGACCTTATCGCCGACACGGACGACGACGCCACCCAAGAGAGAAGATTCAACCTCGAAACGGAGGTTCAAGTCCTGGCTGAATCGGGCTTCCAGTTTCTTCCGCAAAGCCTCTTGTTCCTCCTCCGTCAAAGGAACAGCGCTGCTCACCCTGACTGGCAGGTTCGAGGATGTGGATTCCTTGTCCGTCCTCATCCCAGATCACCTACCTCGGCAATGAAGTCTTGGATCAAACGCCGATGAGCTTTCTCATCTAAAGCTTCGCCAACCACCTTGGCAGCAGCAATCATAGCCAGATCCACTATTTGATCCTGAGCCCCGAGCAGAGCCTGTCGTCGCTGGTACTCCATCGCATCCTGAGTCTTGGTGACTATCTCCTGAGCTTCCGCCCGTGCCTTAGCCAGGATCTCTTCCCTCATCTTCTCGGCCTGCTCTGTTGCTTGAGCCAACATAGAGCGGCGCTCTTCCCTCGCCTCGTCGAGTTGCTTTTCATATTCCTGCTTGGCTGCCTCCGCCTTGCTCCTGGCTTCGTCAGCCTCCTGCAGATCGGTCTTGATCTTCTCACGACGCCTATCGAGCATCCCTACTATCGGCTTGTATAGGAACATTCGCAGGATGATGAGCAGCAAAACAAAGTTGACGATCTGCGAGATCAGGTATCCCAGGTTGATTCCCAACCCGTCCAATAGTACGCCTCCTTCCCATCATCGTCGCAGCCCTTGAGTTCTATCTGATCTAGGCAATACTGGGCTGCTGACCGCTTGCTTTAAGTGACGGACTTTAGACGAACTTCAAGATCAAGGCTACGACCAAAGCGTAGATAGCTATCGCCTCGGCAAACACGATGCCCAAGATCATGTTCGTCTGGATTTGCGGTGTCGCCTCCGGATTGCGGCCTATGGCGTGCATAGCCCCAGAGACCAAGAGGCCGACACCGATGCCGGGACCCAGGGCTCCCAACCCTATAGCCAAGCCGGCTGCCAATACTGTGAGATCAATCTCCATCCGCTTACCCTCCTCATTGTTTTGTCATGATTATGTCTTGAAACCGCAAGTGAGGCTACTCCTCATGCTCCGGTCCATGACCCAAAGTAGCCATGTACATAAAGATCAAGGTCAGAAAGGCGAAAACAAAAGCTTGCATGAAGCCGACGAAAATCTCCAAACCCAAGAAAGGCACTGAAATCAGAAAGGGTATGATGAATGCCATAACAGCCAATAGCACTTCACCGGCGAAGATGTTGCCGAAAAGTCGGAAGGAGAAAGAGATAATCTTGGCGAATTCGCTGATCGTTTCCAATAGGCCGACTATCATATCTATCGGTCCCATCCGACCTCGCAGATTGATGAACTTGCTGAAGTAGCGGATCCCCTGAGCCTGGACCCCCACAACCTGCGTCATAATCACGGAAATCAACGCCAGAGCCAGGGGTGTGTTCAAATCGGTGGCGGCTGAACGCAAAAAGGAAAAAACTGTATAACCGGTCTCGTGCTCGCCAACCTCTTCGGCCTGTAGTATGTAGATTCCTGGAACGAGCTCTTGCGCCTGGTGGCCGCCGTGATGAGCCTCATGTATCCACCCCACGCTAGCAAAGCCGGGCATGATGCCCATCCAGTTGGAGACCAGCAGAAAGATGAAAATGGTGGCGACCAAAGGGAAGAACTGTCTTGCCCTGCTACCCCCTACGGTCTCCACTAGATCCAAGAGCACCTCGAGGCCCCACTCAACCAGGTTCTGCAAGCCACTGGGGACGCGTTTCAGATTGCGCGTGAGAGCAATGGATCCCACAATCAGAATCAGCATCGTCAACCATGTGGCCAGCAAGCTATTGGTGATAGCGAATCCCACTACGGGCAGCGTGAGAATAGGTTCCGCCGGAAGGGCGATCTCAGGCATGACGCGGGGTAACTTCGTCATCAGAAAACCCAGGGCTACTATCACGATGATCATAACAAGACAGCCTGTCCGAGTGATGCAGCCCGACGCGCACCCTTCTTCACCACCCATGACATCATCCATGACATCCTGCATTACTTCCATTCGCTACCTCCTCAGTCTTTCCTCTCCTCAGGTTGCCTTGAAGTCTCTTCCAGGGCCCACATCGTCAGACGATAGACTCCCCAAAGCCCAGCGCCCATTCCCAAGAAGATGAAGAATAGGGTAAAACCGGGCGTAGTATTCAACCTGGCATCTATCCACCGGCCGACGACAAGGCCAATGAGGATGAAAACGACAACGGTCACACCCACTTGGCCGACCAAACTCAAGAGGCGTAGGTTTACTCCCCTAAGCACGATCGTTTTCCCTCAATAGATGGCACCTGAACCGCACTCGCGGGCCCTCATCGTCTTGTCAAGAAACCGCACTATTCTAATATAGTTCCGGAAATTTGTCAAGTAATGGACGGCCCAAATCGAACGTGACATATTTCCCCAGACGAAGCGCCTAGGTTTCGCTCCGTCGAACCGTGACCTGCGTGCCGTCTTTGACCATCTTGAATACGGTCGCGTCCGCAACTATCCGGCCGAAGACAGTCACCGCGCTGGCGGGCCGTACTTCGTCACCCATACTCGCCGGGGTAGGACCGAAGAATATGCAGAAGGCTTTCCCTGGAGGCCAATAGCCCAAATCTCCTACCTGCACCACGTCCTGACCTGCCTCCTGCTCCAAGACCAGGGGAATCGAGAAATATATCTCATCCCCCCAAGTGTTACCCATCCCTTCGATAGGCAAGGCATCCCATAGCGCCTGGGCCGTCTCGCTTTCATTCAACTCGGCTTGGGCCTTCACCTCACCAGCGACTATCTCAATTCGGCGAACCATTTTCATCCCCTGTGAATTATGCTATAATGATGGGAGATGGCGAGGTCACGCCTAGCTTGGCTTGCCCTCCACTTCGAAATATTATACTGCATCCGCCGCCAATTGACCAGCGTAACAGGCCAATGGGCTTGCGCAGCGGTTCGGCACAAGCCCCAAGATATCGCGATATGAGGGGAACTAGGGGTGCCCCCTAGTTCCCCCCGGGCTTTTGCTGCACAAAGGCGTCAACGCAGCGAGCGGCGATCAACGATCGGGCAAGAGACGGTGAGTTGCGACGGTCAAGGAAGGTGAAATGTCAGTCCTCGAGTTACAATGCGATGTCATCTACGGCCCGATCCATTCCCGACGCTTAGGCCGCTCCCTGGGTATCAACCTTCTACCAACAACTCGAAAGCTGTGCACTTTTGATTGCATCTATTGTCAATACGGAGATGCGAAAGTAGGATCGCCAATCCGGGAGGAAACGCGGTTTCCCTCAGTGGAAAGCGTGCTGCAAAAGGTAGAGGAGGCGATAAGTCGGCACCCGCATCTGGACTATCTGACCTTCTCGGGCAACGGCGAGCCAACTTTGCACCCCCGCTTCCCAGAGATTGTGGCGGAGGTGCGGTGCCTGAGGGACCGCTTGTGCCCTCACGTCAAGCTGGCTGTCCTCTCCAACTCCTCCCAAGTCTCCCATCCCGAGATCAGAAGGGCGATAGGAGAGATAGATGATCCCATTATGAAGCTGGACGCCGGTGATCCTTCGACCTTTGCCCAAATAAACCGCCCTGTGTCATGGGTCAAATTTGAGGAGATAATCGCGGGTATGCAGGAGATGCCCCGGCTGATCATCCAAAGCATGATCATCGCCGGCGGTGTTCAGAATGTGCAAGGCGAGGCCCATGAGGCCTGGCTGAGCACCATAGCCAAATTATGCCCAGACAGAGTGCAGATATACAGCACTGACCGCCCCGTGGCAGCGGCGGGGGTGCAAAGAGTGTCAAAGGAGGTCCTCGAACGTGTGGCTCAGAGGGCGCAAGAGAAGACGGGTATTGAGGTGAGGGCGTACTAGGGGTCGCTGGGGGGCGAAAGGCAAGACCGATGAAGATACTGCACATATATAAGGATTACTATCCTGTTGTGGGGGGCATGGAAAACCATATCAGGATGCTGGCAGAAGGGGCGGTGAAACGAGGGCTGGAGGTCACCGTCCTGGTTACCAGTCTTATCCGCAGAACCGAGATAGGGGAGAAGGAAGGGGTCAAAGTCATCAAGGCCGCACGGCTGGCGAGTTTAGCCTCCACCCCCCTGAGCACCGCCCTCTTCTTGTGGGTGAGACGCTTGAAACCTGATATCACCCACCTGCACTTCCCATACCCCTTGGGAGAGATGGCCCAGTTGATATTCGGACGCAGCCAAAGGACGGTCATCACCTATCAAAGCGACATCGTTCGCCAGAAAAGCCTTCTCAGGCTGTACCGTCCTTTCTTGCAGCGCATCCTCAAAAGGGCGGACCGCATCATCGCCACCAGCCCTCAGTATATCCAGAGTTCGCCATACCTGAGCCAAGTGGCCGAGAAGTGCATGGTCGTACCATTGGGGATTGACCTGGAACGCTTCCAGCGGCCCAGAGGGGACGAGGTAAGGGAGCTGAGGAACAAATACAGGCCTCCTTTGCTCCTCTTCGTAGGCATACTACGCTATTATAAAGGGCTGCAATACCTGCTCAAGGCGATGAGAGATATCGATGCACGGCTCCTGGTGGTAGGTTCAGGACCCATGGCCGAAGAGTGGCAGACCTTGACAACTGAACTGGGCTTGACGGACAAGGTCTTCTTCGTGGGACAGCACGTGGAGGACCTACCAGCCTACTATCAAGCCTGCGACCTTTTTGTGTTTCCCTCTTCCCATCGCAGCGAGGCCTTCGGCACAGTTCAGGTAGAAGCGATGGCCTGTGGTAAGGCGGTCATATGTACCGAACTGGGAACTGGAACCTCCTACGTTAATATCCATGGAGAAACGGGCCTGGTGGTGCCGGCGCGTGATCCCGAGACTCTGACCGCGGCAATAAATCAGTTGCTGAGCGATGAGGAGCGGCGAAGGGAGATGGGCGAGAGGGGAAGGAAGCGGGCAGAGGAGGAGTTCTCCCATGAGACAATGATAGACAGAGTGGTCGCGGTCTATCAGAGCCTCCGTCCAAGTTGATTTTTGGGCAGCACCTAGACTATGATTGTGCAAACAGAATAGCCGTGATTGTCCAGGGAGAAGATGCGACGCCTGACTGCAGAGCAGTTTCAGGAAAAACTCACCACAATCATCGAACAGATGAAGGAATACTATCCCCAAAGAGTGATCCTCTTTGGCTCCTTCGCCAGGGGTGACTATCATGCTATGAGCGATGCTGATTTGCTGATCGTGAAGGAGACCGACAGGCCCTTCCTCGCCCGTATAGGAGACATCCTGGCTTTGTGCGATTATGACATCTCCCTGGAACCACTGGTTTACACTCCACAAGAGCTTGAGCAGATGAGAAAGGAGGCCAACTCCTTCATAGAGGCTGTATTGAGAGAGGAAGTGGTCGTATATGAACAACAATGAGTCAAAGACCATTCGCTGGCTGGAATTGGTTACCCAATTCGTGAAAGAAATTGGAAGCTAAGGAGGGATGCAGGTTCTCGTCACTGGCGGAGCGGGCTATATAGGTTCACATCTGGTTGACAGGCTGTTGGCCGACAGGCATCAGGTTGTCGTCGTGGACAACCTCTCGCTAGGCAAGCTAGCTAACATCGAGCACAATCTACAAAACCCGCATTTCCGATTCGTCAAGGGAAACATCCTAGACGAGCGCCTGATGGAGGAACTGATAGAGAAGTGCGATTTGGTCTACCATTTGGCAGCGATAGTAGGGGTGAAACATGTCCTTGCCGACCCTTTGCAGGCCATGATGACGAACGTATGGGGCACAGAGAGCGTCTTGCAGTCAGCCTGTAATCATAGGCGCAAAGTAGTATTGGCTTCCTCGTCCGAGGTGTACGGCAAAAGCACGAAAACCCCTCTGGGCGAGAGCGATGACCGCGCGCTAGGCCCGACCCATATCTCTCGTTGGGCCTATTCCACAACTAAAGCTCTCGATGAGCACCTGGCTCTCGCCTATCATCGCCAGAGGGGGCTCCCGGTGGTTATCATCCGTTACTTCAACTCCTACGGGCCCCGGCTCGATCCCCAGGGGTATGGCAGCGTGATAGCTAAGTTTGTCAACCAGGCCCTTTCTGGTCAGCCCATCACAGTTCACGGTGACGGACTACAGAGCCGTTGCTTCACTTATGTTGATGACAGCGTGGAGGGGACGGTACTGGCAGCCGCGGTTGAGGCGGCCAATGGAGAGATATTAAACATCGCACGAGCAGAGGAGACGAAGATTCTACAACTGGCGGAGATGATCAAGGATATGACTGGCTCATCATCGGACATCATCCTGATGCCATATGAGAAGGAGTATGGCGAGAATTTCGAGGATAGCAGGCGTCGCGTGCCCGACGTCGAGAAGGCGGAGCGCATCCTGGGCTTCAAGGCCAAGGTACCATTAGCCACGGGGTTAGAACAGACGATAAGTTGGTTTAGGAGGGGAGGATGAAGTTCCTGGTCACGGGAGGGGCTGGTTTCATAGGCTCAGCCCTAGCCAATCATCTTGTCAACCTGGGCCACCGGGTTCGGGTCCTGGATGATCTGAGTGCCGGAGACCCCGCCGCTTTGGACAGCGGCATCGCCTTCACCCGGGGAGACGTGAGGGACATACCCAAGTTGTGGACGCTTTTGCGAGATGTGGAGTGCGTTTTTCACCTTGCAGCGCGGGTGTCGGTATCTGAGTCAATACTTTACCCGGTGGAATATAACGAGGTGAACGTCGGCGGAACCGTCAGCCTGATGACCGCAGCCAGGGACGCTGGTGTACGCAGGGTTGTGCTTGCCTCCTCAGGAACGGTGTATGGAGACCAGGAGGGACAACCAGTAAGAGAAACGGCGATGGTCCGCCCGCCCAACCCGTATGCGGTGACCAAGATGGCTTCCGAATATTATCTCTCTGCCATTGGTGCTCTCTATGACATAGAGGTGGTAATGCTGCGCATATTTAACGCCTACGGCCCAGGACAGGCGGTTCCACCCTCACACCCTCCAGTCATACCTCACTTTGTCAGGCAAGCTCTGGCGGGAAGTACGGCTGTAGTCTTCGGCAGTGGTGAACAGACCCGAGACTTCATCTATATTAACGACGTAGTCAATGCGCTGACCACAGCAGCGCTGACTGATAATGTTAATGGACTCATTATCAACATTGGGACCGGCCAAGAGGTGAGCATCAACGACTTGCTCAAGAGGATCGAGACCCTTTTGGGTAGGAAAGTGCCCTCCATGCACAACCCGACCCAGGGCGGAGGGGTATCCCGACTGGTGGCGGAAATCAGCCTAGCCAGTAAGGTACTGGGCTTTGAACCGAAGGTCAGCATAGATGAAGGATTGCGCCTCATGCTGTCCCACTATGAGAAGATCATCCAGTCTACCACCAGCCTTCGGCCTTGAGACGGGCTACGCTATACCGTGTAGAGATTAGCTGTCGCCAGGTCATAGGCCCTTAACAGAGGTAGCGAGGATTAAAGATGGAAACCAGACTGGGCGTATTCTGCGAGCGGGTGATCGAGGCCGGCTGGCTGGCAGCGGCCATAGTCGTGCCTCTGTTCTTCAATGTCTATAGCAGCAGGGTGTTCGAGCCCGATAAGCTCAGTCTTCTGCGGTCTATTGCCTTGGTAATGATCGCGGCCTGGCTCGTAAGGTTGCTGGAGGGACGGCTGGGGAGAAGAGGAGAGAGCGCAACGCCAGAACAAAATGGAGGAGTCTTGGGCTTCCTCCGCTTGCCCCTGGTCATCCCCACCTTGATAATGGTCGGCGTTTACATCCTGACCACCATAACCTCCGTAGTTCCCAGAGTCAGCTTCTGGGGTTCTTATCAGCGTTTGCAGGGCACCTATACCTTCCTCTCCTACATAGTGATCTTCATGCTTGTCCTAGATACGCTCCGCTCGCGCAAACAATTGGAGCGCTTGCTCACCGTCATCGTAATCACCAGCTTCCCCATCGCTCTGTATGGCATCATACAACACTTTCAACTAGACCCTCTGCCTTGGGCTGGTGACGTAACCGCACGAGTGGCAGCCAACATGGGCAACGCTATCTTCGTGGCCGCCTACTTGATCATGGTCGTGCCCGTTGTGATGGGCCGATTCATAACCGCCCTGCAATCATTTGAGGGACCGAACCCACTTCCACAAGAGGGTCGCGCGAGCGCAACCCAACTCCTGAACACCGCGAGCTACATATTGCTTTTTGTCCTTGAGGCCCTTTGTTTGGGTTATGTATTCGGCTATCAACTCTTCTTCCTTTCCAATGTGACTTATGTGACCGGAGGCGCAACCTATTATCTTCTTCTGCTGAGCAGTCTCCTTGCGGCTCTATCGATGATCTTTTTCTCTCTGTTCATAGCCAGGAGGAAAACGCTGCCCGGGGCGGTGGGGACGGCGGCCCATGTGATGCTCTTCGCGGCCCAATCCCTTTGCCTATCCTATTTCCTAATCTTGATCTTCAAGCTGAACTATGTAGTCCAGACTGGAAGTGTGCTGGCAGAGTTCGTCGCCTTGGCAGGGGTGATGCTCCTCTTCGTAGTCTCCTTCTGGTTCACTTTCCGCGAGGAAGCTATAGCCTTCCATCTCTTGGGCGTACTCTACGGCTTTGTCTTGGTCATCGATCTAGTGTGCATCTTCTTCACCAGGAGCAGGGGCCCCTGGATAGGGCTAGTGGTGGGGCTATTCGTCTTCGTCTTCGTCCTTGGCGTAAGGCGCAGGATAACGTGGCTTTGGGTGGGGGCGACGGGAGCAGCGATCGCCGGCATCCTTTTCCTGGTGGTGCTCAATCTGCCTGTCAGCCCACTGGCTTTTCTACGGAACATCCCCTATGTAGGCCGTTTGGGGCAAGTCTTTCAGACGGAGACAGGCACCGGCAAGGTGCGAGTTCTCATCTGGGAAGGGGTCATCGACCTGATCGGCCCTCACGAGCCGATAGGGCTGCC
>JBFFDV010000065.1:0-11220 GCA_041559215.1 Anaerolineae bacterium
ATTTGTTATGATGCCGTTTGATACCAGATTCATGTAATCAGCTACATAGATGATATTGTATTCGTACCCGGCCTGGCGGAGTTGCACCGGCTCGTTTGCAGCGTAGACCACGGCCGCCTCAACTCTTCGCTCGGTGAGGCTAGCCACCTGAGTATAGCCGATGAATTCGAATGGTATCTCCTCCTCGTCTATACCCTCAGCATAAAGGAGAGCTAGCCAGCCGTTGTAGCTTGCTCCGGGCGCAGGTATACCAACTGAGCGTCCAATGAGGTCGGCGGGCTCTTCTAGAGGCACATCGTCCAAAGATACGACAGCCACAGGAAACCTTTGGAAGTAGGTCATCACATAAACTACCGGTAGGCCCTGGGCCCGGGCCAGGATTATCTGATCGCCACTGGCCACGGCAAACTGCAAGGCATCGGTGCCAACCAAGCTCAGCAGATCCGTCTCCATGCCATAGTCAAAGTTGACTTGCAGATTCTCCTCGGCAAAATACCCCTTGTTCACCGCCACATAGAATGGTGCAAACTGCACGTTGGGGATGAATCCCATGGCCAAAGTAACCTCCGTAGGGGATGAAGAAGGAGTGGCGGTGCCAGTGCTCTGACAACCACTGACAGCAACTAGGGACAAAACTATTAGAAGCAAGCTCAGTCTTCTCATGTATATTCATTCTCCTCTCTATCTATTCCGACGCCAGGATAGAAGCCTGTTCTCCAGCAGAACGACACTACCGTACAGGCCCAGGGCGATGATCACCAGAGTAAATAGGGCCACAAACAGCATAGGCGTATCAAAGAGGCCTCGTGATAGATTTATCAGGAAGCCCAAGCCCTCATCGGCGGCTACGAACTCTCCTACCACTGCACCGATAACCGACAAAGTCACCCCAATCTTGAGCCCCCCAAGGAGAACGGGCAAAGCTGCTGGAATCTCCAGCATTGTGAACATCTGCTGTCGCGTGGCCCCGTAGGAGCGCATCAAGTCCACCAGGTTCTCGTCTACAGAGCGGAGGCCGACTATAGTGTTGATCAAAACGGGGAAGAAGAGGGTCAATGCACATACGATGACTTTGGACAGCAGTCCGAAGCCGAACCATATAACCAGCAAGGGAGCCAGAGCAACTATGGGTATGGACTGGGAGGCCACAATATAGGGTGATAGAAGCCGCTCCAGAGGTTTGGACTTGGCAAAGACGTACCCGAGACAAGTGGCCACCGTCAGTCCCAAGACCAGTCCCAGGAGCACCTCTCTCAAAGTGGCCCAGGTATGATGCAGGAGAGTGCCGTCGCTGCTAGCCACCATAAACTTGCGGAAGACCAACGCTGGTGCGGGCAGAATGAAGGTGGGGTAGGAGCCGAGTTGGACAATGACTTGCCATAGGCAGAGGAAGAGTAGCAAAGCCGAGGGGAGCAATACGTATGTCCTGTAGCGATCAGGCATCTTGCTCAACCACTTTCTCACAGGGCCAACGATGCGCGATGCCGTTGTCGGTGAAACGGGCGAACCTGTCATTTCTTGAGTCGTTCTCATGTCCTTTACTCCGGCGTACAAACAAAAATCCCGAAGGGATTACCTTCGGGACAATATGTTAGGCACTCAGGGAGACACACAAGTCCCCCGGTTTTGCCATCGACCTTCTCCCATCCGGACTATACCGTCGGCTCTGGCCTGTCACCAGATCTGCTTCTTAGCTTGCGGGCTTGGCACTAGCTAGCTCCGGTGCGAAAACTATGTAGCAACCTCTTAGAGGTAAGATGCACCAGTAGCTAATGCCATACCGCCGGTCGGGAATTGGCTTTCTGTAAGAGCCTCACCCTGCCCCGAAGGTCAGTTTCCTATTTCTATTTAAATTGTACGAGAATCTAAGAAAACTGTCAAGTTTGCAATTGTCAAGGTGCTGAAGGACGCGTACTAATGTGCGCTGGATCAAAATAATGCCCACTGTGCGGTCGTGTGGCTACCACATCGTAAGCTACTAGGGTCAAAATCAGGTCTTATACTGGTCATAATCGGGTCTGAAAACTGCCGGAACAGTGCTCTTCCACCCAGGGAAGATGCTTCAGACGCTTCAGCAGGCGAAGACAGGGCCATCCTTGCAAACCAGTAACCCATCTCGCTGGCAGGAGCCGCAAACCCCCATCCCACACCTCATATACGCTTCCTTGCTCAACTGTCCGGATATGCCGCGCTGTCGACAGATGTTTTCCAGCTGATCCAACATTGCTTCAGGGCCACAAGCATAGAGAGCATCGAACTCCCTCTCAGACAGTAGAGCCTCAGCTGCATCAGTGCAGAGGCCACCCATGCCTGCGGAGCAATCCTCGGTCACCAATACGACCTCGCATCCAGACTTGGCAAACCTATCCTGGAAAAAGAGATCTCCTTTGCTGGCCGCGCCGATTACGGCCACTTTGTGGCTTACTTCCGTAGCTCTCCTGGCCAAGAAGGCCAAAGGAGCGACGCCATAGCCGCCTCCCACCAGAAGCATTCTCTCCCCCCGAATATCAAAACCTCGCCCCAGGGGGCCACGGATCCAGACACGATCTCCCTCCTCCAGTTCATGCAGTCGGGAACTGAAAGGGCCCACCCGAGCCACAGTCAAAGTCAAAGGATCGTCGTTCACTAGGCTGAAGGGCTTCTCGTTCAAGCCGGGGAGCCAGACCATGACAAACTGCCCTGGCTGAGCGCCAATCCAACCCTCCAATACAAAGGTCTTGACCTGGCTGGTCTCCCGAACGATGCTTGCTATCCTCATGGGTTGGGGAAGCATCTGCAAAGGCAACACCCTCAATTTCCAAGCTATCGCAATGGCTTTCCAGCTTTGAATCAATCATAACGCAACCATAGATAAAGGTAAAGTTAGGGCCCTTTAACGAATGCCTGACCAACTAATGATGCTAGATAACCATACGAGCAGCCGAAGATCACGAAGATGTCGAGGCTGAGAATCCTGTGCTTGATTTCTGCACTATGGGCGCTGCGTGACGGATACCGCAGCAGGGATCACGGAAGGGTAAAGAGATGCGTTTGCACGGAGCAGATGGATGATTTCATCGCTGCCAAGGTGGTTTTCATAGTCCCTTAAGGAGGTGTTCTCCTTTATAAAACTGTATTACATGATAGGGAAGAACATTACTTTTGGCCCGCTTTTGTTCACCCTCGGGGGATGATGTCGTATAATGGAGAAATCTGACTTGACATCCAGAAAACAATCCTCTAAAATAGGTAAAGATTGGGGGCTGTCAGTTTGGGCTAAAAGAGAACTCTGGGATTTGACTACGAGAAGGAGGTATCACACATGCCGATACAATCTATTGATAGAGCGATAGCCATCCTGGACGCATTCAGGATAGACGAGGTTCAACTTGGTGTGACCGAGTTGAGTAACAGGCTTGGTCTTCACAAAAGCACCGTCCATCGTCTTCTGGCCGCTTTGGAAAAAGGCGGGTTGGTGGAACGAGACCCACGGAGCCGCAAATACTCCTTAGGTATTCGGCTAATTGAACTTGCTGGTACCATGCTTAATAGTCGCAACCTGCCACAAGTTGCCCGTCCCTATCTTCACTATTTGGCTGACAAGCTTGAGGAACTGACCTATCTGGGTTTGCGTGACAGGGATGAAGTACTAAATGTCGAGCAGGTGCCAGGTCCTCATCTCGTACAATCGGTGGGCTGGCTTGGGAGACGCACTCCCCTTCACTGCACCTCCACGGGAAAAATCTTCCTAGCTGACATGTTAGAGGACGACCTGGAGCGGTTCTTGAGTAAGGGGCTGCCTCGTATGACGGCGAAGACCGTAGTTGACCCCACCGATTTGCGGTACGAACTAGAGAGAGTCCGCGAAGAAGGCTTCGCAACAGCCTTTGAAGAGCTAGAAGAGGGTACTAACGCGATTGCGGTACCTATCACAGACTCCAGGGGAAAGGTCATCGCCGCGATGGGCTTGGTGGGACCATCGTATCGCTTCACGCGCGAGAGGGCTAAGAGTCAACTAGACATCATAAGAAGCGTCGGTCGGGAGGTCTCCCACAGACTTGGCTCCCCAGGCCATAGGCTGTAAGGGTGTGGGATGGCGAGCCAAGCGGCTCCTTCAGTTTGTTCACAGCCCTTGGCCTATCGCTTGAAGACTGACAGTTTACAAAACACGAGTGCAATCTCCCCTAGTCGCCAACTCTGCAAAACTGCGAGCCACTCAGCACAGTCTCTGATGCGCGACGAGTTCTCCTGCTGGTAGAGGTGCATCGGGAAGATCTATGCTCGGCATCCCATGGATTCTTCGCAGGTCGAGGGGATTCTCTGCGCAAGGATTGTGGCTGTCGGGGTGCCTTTATCTACTTCTCCATTTGGGATAACCTGGTAACTGCTTTGTAGATGATTGCTGTAATCCTTGTATCAGCGGCATATATCGCAGCGCAGATGCTTGCAGACATCACAAGCCTCAAAATCGTATCGTTTGCAGGCTTTTCAATGGATGCCGGGACCCTAGTCTATCCCATCACGTTCACGCTGCGTGATTTGGTGCACAAGGTTGCAGGCAAAAGTGGGGCGCGGGCTATCATCATAGCCGCTGCGGCGATTAACCTATTCATGGCTGCGTTGTTCTGGTTCGTGAGCCAACTGCCCTATGATCCTTCTGCGGGCCCGCAACCGGATTGGAATGCGGTACTATCTCCAGTATGGCGAATAGTCATTGCTTCCATCATCGCGGAAGTCTTCGCGGAATTGACTGACACCGAAGTGTATCATTTCTGGGTAACGAAGATTACTCGACGTTTTCAGTGGTTGCGCGTATTGGTTAGTAACGCCATAAGTGTGCCTTTGGATAGTCTCATCTTCGTCTGGCTAGCCTTTGGTGGTGTTTTCCCGGCCAGCGTTGTATGGTCCATCTTCCAGGCGAATGTTTTGCTAAAAGGGGCAGTAACGGTCGTGAGCTTACCAACGATTTACGTGGTGCGAAAGGAGCGCGACTCCTGACATATCCCACACCCTTGCCGGGGCTGCAGCAATCCATACTCCTCTTCCTTGAGGCTCTGCCCATCCCCATCACTGAGGAGGAGCGGAAAGTCAGGATTTGTCTCTCCAAGTTCGCAACCCAGGAGTAAGGGCCGGGAGAGCTAGAATTGAGATGCCTTGGGATGCTCCAGGGACGACAGTAGGCTCTTGTTGTATCGACTCGGTGTCTCCACTTCAGACAAGTTGATACCAACGGCCGCCCAGCTTCCCCCTCGCAGTTTCTCTCCTATCGGTGAGCTATGCCCCGTAATTCATCCAGGCTGGCATAACCTTCCTGGTTCATGAAAGCTCTCATCTCGTCCAGGATGTTCTGGAAAACCCCCAGGCCCCGATAATAGACCGCTGAGCCAACCCCCACCGCTGTGCCCCCGGCCATGACCATCTCCAGGGCATCACGTCCCTCGCTCACGCCGCCGATGCCGATGATGGGCACCTCTACCGCCTCATAGATGTCATAGACGCAGCGCACGGCTATGGGCCGGATGGCCGGGCCTGACACCCCTCCTACCCTATTAGCCAGGATAGGCTGCCCTGAATAGACATCTATGATCATTCCTGGGCCGAGAGTATTGATGGCAGCGATGGCATCGGCCCCGGCCTGCTCCACAGTCTTGGCGATGGCTGCGATGTCGGTGACGCTAGGAGACAGCTTGACGATGACGGGGATGGAGGTGGCTTCCTTGACGGCAGTGGTGACTCGAGCCGCATCAGCGGCATCACTGGCGAAGGGCCGTCCGAACTCTGCGGACACGTTGGGACAGGAGATGTTCAACTCGACAAAATCTGGCTGGGCTTCGCCAACCTTGCGGGCCACCTCGGCAAAGCCCTCCACCGTATCAGCGAAGATACTGGCCACCAAGGGTACGCCCAGAGGCTCAAGCATCGACCGGGCTCTATGAATGATCTCCACCTCTTCCTCAACCCCTGGATTGGCCAACCCCACAGCGTTAATGAGGCCATGGCCCCAATCCAGCACGGTCGGGTTGGGATGCCCCTCCCTGGGCGAGAGGCCACAAGACTTGGTGGTGACCATCCCCGCCCCGCTCTCGGCCACACGCGCTAAGAGCTCCGCGCTCGTTCCGAGGATCCCTGCGCCCAGAACCAGGGGGTTGCGCAGGCGCAGGCCGCAAAGCTCGACTGAGAGATCAGGCTCGCTCATGCTAGCGGCTCCCAGCCAGAAAGGCTATCACCTCATCTCGCTGCTCACGGGATATTCTGCCTCGCTCAGTCAAAACCTGTAGCATTTCCCCCAGTCTCAGGAAGGAATGAAGCCCGTACCCCTGCTCCTCCAACTCCTCCTTGCCTCCTTGCTCGCGATCCACAAGCACTACCACATCCTTTACCACCAGGCCCGCTTGCTCCAAGGGGGCGATGGCCCTCAACTTGCTGCCCCCCGTGGTGATGAGGTCATCCAGGACGACGACCCGCTCTCCCTGCTCAAAGCGTCCCTCGATCCCCCTCCCGGTGCCATACTCCTTAACATCCTTACGCGGATACACCAGGGGTATGCCCATCTCCATAGCCACTGCCGTCCCGATGGGCAAGGCGGCGTAAGGGATAGCGGCCAGGCGGTCGAAGGCCAGGGGGCGTAAGAGCTGCGCATAGGCCTGGGCGACTTTCCTTAAGACGCGAGGGCTTGAAACTAGGAGACGAAAATCCAAGTAAATCGGTGAACGCTGCCCGGAAACCAGAACAAAGTCGCCAAAGCGCACACAACCGATATCGTGAAGAGCGAAGATCAACTCTTCCTTCAATGACAGAGGTTGGACCTGCTCTCTAGTGACCGAGACCTGCTGGCGCCCTCGGTTGATGCGGTCGCGCAACCCGAGGGCGGCGTTGCGGGGATCGGCAGCATAGATTATGCTGCGGGAAGCGCTGATTATCAGCCCTCGCCCCTCTTCGTTCAAGCCGGCCGCCAGCGCCTCTTCTAGGTCACCGCCCTGAACTCCGATTCCCGGCACCAGAATCCAGACCTGAGGGGCCAGGGCGCGTACCTTCCGCAAGGCCTCAGGATAGGTGGCTCCTACAACCAAGGCCAGGCCCCATTCGAGGGCTTTGAGCGCCACTATCTCGTGTAGAGGACTTCCGTCACACACAAGGCTTTGGAAATCGCGAGCTCCTCGATTGGAGGTGTGGCAGAGCAGAAAGACCCCTTTATCCCGGTACTCGGTGAAAGGATGTAGGGCATCGTAGCCCAAGTAAGGGTTCACCGTCACGGCATCAGCCCCCCAGACCTCGAAGGCAGCCCGGGCATAGGCCTGAGCGGTCGAGCCTATATCCCCTCTCTTGGCATCTAAGATGACCGGTATCTCAGAGGGGATGTAATCTATGGTCCTCCTTAGCGCCTGTAAACCGGCCAGGCCCTCAGCCTCATAGAACGCGAAATTGGGTTTGTAGGCGCAGACTAGGTCCTGGGTCGCGTCAATGATGCCTTTGTTGAAGATGAAGATGGGATCGGGTTCAGCTAATAGAGAAGGGGGGAATCGGGAGGTGTCAGGATCCAAACCTACGCAAAGAAGGCTGTCATTTCGCTCCACCAGGGAAGCTAGTTTCTCAAAGAAGGCCATCCCCATCTTGCATCACCTGCCATGCCGAGAACGCCCTATGCCTTGCCCAAGACCGCAGATAGGAGCGCCATACGGATGTACATTCCATTCTCCATCTGGCGGAAATAAGCCGCTCGGGGATCAGAGTCGATAGCATAGCTGATCTCACCGACGCGGGGCAAAGGGTGCATGACGATCATCTTCTCCTTGGCATGCTGCATTAACTCTGGTGTGATAACGTAAAATTCTCTTACCTCCTCGTATTGGGAAAGGTCGGAAAAGCGCTCCTTTTGTACTCGCGTAACGTATAATACGTCCACATCAGAGATTATATCTGCCACATCGTAGGTCTCCGCCACCGGCAGGCCGCGCTTCCTGATCTCGTTCATCACATCAAGGGGTAGACGCAGGATCTCGGGCGACACGAAATTGAAGCGTACGTCGTACAAACAAAGGAGTCTGGCCAGGGAGTGCACGGTGCGCCCATATCTCAGATCTCCCACCATACCGATATTGAGCCCATCTATGCGGCCCAATTCCTCCTTGATAGTGAAGAGATCAAGCAGAGCTTGAGTAGGATGCTCTCCGGTGCCATCGCCACCGTTGATTATTGGCTTCCGGGCATAGTCAGCTGCGATTTGGGCCGAACCCATTTCCGGATGTCGTATGACGATGACATCGGCATAGGATTCCAGGGTGCGGATGGTGTCGGGCAGCGATTCACCCTTGGAGACACTAGAGAATTGGACCCCTTGAGTGATGGGGATGACAGTTCCTCCCAGGCGAGACATGGCAGCAATGAAGGATGAACTGGTACGAGTGCTGGGTTCGTAGAAGAGGCAGGCCAGGACAGTGCCCTTCAAAAGGTCGGTCGAACCCACCCTTTTTACTATCGCCCGCATCTCCTCGGCCACATCAAAGATGTACTTCAGGTTCTCACGTGTAAACTGAGACACAGAGATGATGTCCTGACCATAGAAGCCACTGTCCAACCTGGGGGCCAGGCCTACTTTCTTCCTGCCGTTGGTAGTTGGAGCGTTGTTCTCAGCTGCCATGTTTCTCCCCTCCCCTAATCGTGATATCCGCTCGATTCCGGCTCCTCTTCACGGATGAGCCCCTCTGCACTCAGGCACAAAAAAAGGACTCTCTGCTGAAAGTCCTCTCTCTCATCGAGTACCTCCTCTCTCCTTGCCTGAATATCTGCGATCCGACAAGCCTTCCTCATTTGAAACTTCTAGATCCTAAGAATACCATATCTTGCAGGAATGCGCGAATTGAGGACAACCTCTTTTTCGGGCTCGCCCTTGCTACCGCCACAGTCATTCAGAGGGCATAGAACTCTATCAACCGTTTTTCCGCTTCTCCCTCGATGCGGGCCACAACTTCCACATACGGAGCGATGCTTGAATTGCTCAGCTTGCGCTTCAACAACTCATCTACCTGAAAGATACCGGCTGAGTTACTCATCGTGATCTCAACCCGCACTGGTTTCTCAAGCCCTGGGGAGAGCTTGACTTTGTCTACCGCTGCCGCTGACACCGAGTGGATGTTCGTCACACCTGCCTCGAAGGGGATGCGAGAACGTCCCCGCGTCATGTCCAGCGCGTCAGCTACTTTCAAGATTCCAGCCTCGATTGTCAGGCAACGTTGATCCCAGTGATGCGCGCTGATGGCGTGAAGGATCTCCGAAACCATGATTGTTCGCTGCGACACGTCGTACAGACCATCGAGCAACTCCTTGGCCTTCAGGTTGGCCAAGATGATAGAGTACACTTCATGATTGTCGCGATGGACGGAGATTCCCAGGTCATGGAGGCAAGCCGCCAAGACCACAATGACCTCCGCATCATCTCCGGTCAGAGTGTAGTCCGTGACCACGCTCATCTCAACGCCAGCATCGGCGAGCATCCTCGCCAGCTTGAGGCCCATATTGGCCACAATCTTAATATGTACTTGACCGTGGTCGGTATAGTTGAAACGGTCAACGGAGTTGATGTTTACGGAACGCCACAGTTGAAGGAGTTCCTGATCTTGATTGATCCTCTCCACCACGTGTTGGAGTATCTGATTATGGCGAGTCGGAACCCGAAATATCATGTGCCCACACCTTTCAGTTCTATCTCTGTGTGCTCGACTCTCCCGACTCCTCCACCTCCTTCGGAAGCGGCGGCTTCTTGAAGATCACTTTCAGGAGGCGGTCCATGATCTCGAATACGTACTATTGCTTCTATCCGCTCCCATTATACCACCCGTCATGCCATAAGAGCAAAGGAGGTCGCGGTTCGTGCCAAACCCTTTACCGACATGGCCTTCTTTGAGTTTGTCGAGATGCTTGGCCGTCCTCAGCTTGCCGAGGGATTGAAGGCCACTCACCAGCGCCAGTCTGCCTTCCGGACGTTCCGTGATTTTGAGGCTTCCCTTCATTTCGATGCCAGTCTCGCCAGAACATGCCAGTGAAAGCTTCTAGGACGATAGTGATGCTCCACATCTTTGCACTTCAAGAGAGTGAACCCTTTAAGATACTGTTTGATCTCTTCTCTGTCGAAATAGTGATGGGGGTAGCTTTTCTCCTCATCTTCTGCAACTACAAATGTACCCCTTTCAATCTCTTCTCCAAGCCCATAGCTACTGTTTTGGGTCGAGATCAAAGTGCAGAGCAAATAGCCCTTCAATTTTAGACATCTCCTTATCTCACCGACGGTTTTGCGAACATAGTCGACAGTACCATGATAGATGACATTCCAGGCCACTATTAGATCAAAGAAGTCGCTGGCAAATGGCAGATGACTCATCTCCCCTATGGTCAACTTGAGAGCGACTCTCTCCCTTGTTGACCATGCGGCTGCGTATTTGAGACCGGCTGGACTTGTGTCTATCCCATAAACACTAAAACCCTCTTTGGCGAGAAGGACGACGTGTCGGCCCAATCCAAAGCCCAGGTCGAGTACCCTTCCTATACCCTCCGCCTTGAATTGCGGTAGCATCGAAAGGACAAAAGGCTCAGGTTCTAGCCATAAGGCTCGGCCTTCTTCAGTTTGCCAAATATCATCCCAAGCTTTCATCAGCCGCTCTTCTCCAAGGAGCCGAGAGATTTGCGCTCTACTGCTTCTGTCCTTTCGTGCTATGGGCGAAATGCATCTAACTCGGAGGTAGAGGTCTCCTTCCCTCCTGACTCCCCACCCTCCCAAAGGTAAGAGCCAAACCTACAATACTCCTTGAACCCAAGCCTGCGATAAATCCCCAGCCCTCCTGGTGCTGCATGGAGCACGCCAATCCGATAGCCCATACCACGAGCTTCACGCAGAGCCGCCAGCGTCATGGCCGTGCCAATCCCTCGCCGTCGTGCCTCTGGGACTGTGGCCACATGGGAGATGCCTGCCACGCCTGCGGCTAAGAACAGCCGCGACGCTGCGACGGGTTCTCCCTCCAGCAAACCCAGATACAGCCGCCACGCTAGATGTTGACCGAAGCCCGGGCGAGCATGGACCTCGAAGAGCATTTCCCCGACAGATTCTGGGTGCTCGAAGCTGACAGCTACGGGGTGGACCCACTTCTGCAATGCCGATCGATCGCTGACGCGTCGGATCGTTAAGCCGGAGGGTGGGACCAGATCCTCGCTCAAAGCCAGCAAATCGGCTGCCATGTCGATGGTGTCTCC